>CBHRAM010000014.1:0-23314 GCA_966076165.1 uncultured Chitinophagaceae bacterium | reverse complement strand
GGCGGCTGTGTTCCCACAAAAGCAGAACTGATCTCAATCTTATGGTTACTGATACTGTCTGCGATCTTTAGTATTTTTTTTGTGGCATCTTCTGTTCGCTCTACCCGCATACCCGTTGGCAGGCGAAGACGAACCTGTAACTGGCCCGTATCCACTTTGGGAAAAATATCCGTTCCGCTGATCAAAAAGATCCCGGCTAATAAACCCAGTGATACAATGAGATAAACAGGATTTAAGAATGCGGCACCGGCAGATAATTTTGTAATACGCTTTGTATAATTTTCTTTGAATCTTGCAAAACCGCCGGCTGTATTGTGTTGTACCTTTTCCCGTAAGATCCAGTTGGCAGCTACAGGCACAAAAGTTTGTGATAAAAGAAAAGAAGCCATCATGGCCAATCCAACCGAGAGAGATAATGGCAGGAACATAGAAGCGGGCACGCCCGACATAAAGAAGGAAGGAACAAATACCGCCAGTATACAAAGCAGGATCAGCAGTTTGGGCAAGGCGATCTGTAAGCAGGCATCAACAATGGCGCGTGTTTTGGTCTTGCCCATTTCCAAATGACTGTGAATATTCTCGATAGTGACCGTTGATTCATCTACCAGGATCCCGATCGCTAAAGCCAATCCGCCAAGTGTCATGATATTGATGGTTTGTCCCAGCAGGTTCAAACAGATCACAGCGGTTAAGAGCGATAAGGGAATGGTAAGCATTACGATCAATGAACTTCTTTTATCTCCCAAAAAGAATAAAACCATTAAAGCTGTAAGAATGGCACCAAGCCCCCCTTCAAACAGAACATTCTTGAGCGAGTTGATCACGTAGCCCGACTGGTCAAATTCATAACTCACTTTTATATCCTCGGGAATCGCTGCCTGCATATCCGGCAAAGCTGCTTTTACGGTTTGTACTACGGTCCAGGTAGAAGCATCCGAACGTTTGGTAACAGGAATGTACACACTTCGTTTACCGTTGATCAATGCATAACCGGTAGTTACATCAGAACCCAACTCAACATTGCCAATATCTTTTACATATACAGAAGGCCCCGCACCCAGTTTTAAGGGAATATTTTCCAGCTCTTTGATATTATCAACGATCGTATTCTGCGGGGTAATCATGGTTTCATCGCCTACACGGATATTGCCTGCAGGACTGATCGTATTCGATTTTGCCAAAGCCTGTACCACATCATCCGGGGATAAATTATAGTCGCGGATCTTATCCGGGTTTACTTTAATGATCACGGTCTTCTGATTACCGCCAAGGGGTGGTGGTGCAGATACACCGGGTAAAGTAGAGAACATCGGACGCACTTTAAAGAGCGCCAGGTCGGAGATCTCGCCTAATGTTTTTGTTTCTGAAGAGAACACCAGTTGTCCCACAGCAACACTACCCGCATCAAATCGCGTAACGAACGGGGGGACAGTTCCGGGCGGCATAAAAGCTCGGGAACGGTTTACATAACCCACTACTTCGCCCATAGCCTGGCTCATATCGGTTCCGTCACGAAAAACAAGTTTGATGATGGCGGCACCCTGTATGGATCTGGATTCTACAAATTTTAATCCGGTAACATATAAGAAATGGTATTCATAATAGGAGGTAATAAAACCTTCCATTTGTTCCGGCGATAAGCCTCCATAAGGCTGGGCCACATAAATAGTGGGCACACCCATTTTGGGAAAGATATCGATCTTCATTTTCCGGATCGTGATCGCAGAAAAGAAGATGATCGCAATAATTGAAACAATTACTGTAACCGGTTTTTGTAAAGCACCTTTGATAATGTTCATGTTCCTTGATTAATTAACCTGGTTCAGGAATACATTCAGATCGCCTGTAACCGCTGCTTTATATAATAAGGCTTTCCATACGGCCATATAACCTGTTTCCTGATCTGTTTTGGCTTTTACAAGATTGTATTGGGCCTGTATCACGTCGGCATAATTGGCGAGTCCTGCAGTATAGCGCGAAAGAATCGCATCATACGCATACGTAGCGGAACTGACCAGGCTGGCACTTTCTTTCACTACCTGCATTGCATAACGGAAAGCGGTTTCTGCTGTTTGCAGCTGACTGCTGAGCTGCTGATCGATCTCCTTCCATTTTTCTTCATCCGCTTTGATCAGAAAATCCTGCTGTTTTAATTGCGGTTTGATCTTTGAGGATTGAAGTAATGGCATACTTAACTGCACACCTACTCCGTAATTAAAACGCTGCAGGCCCAGTCCATCGAATGTTTTCACCGATCCATCATATTGAACACCCGAACCTCTGGCATAAGCGGTGCTCCACATGCCAAGGGATGGAGCCGTGGTTTTGGCAATAGTGGTTTTTTTGGCTTTATCAAGATCTATCGCAGAACGGTACAAGGATAAGAGCGGATGTGTGATACTATCCGCTACGGTGGTGTTAGAGGGCAAACGGAGAAAATAAGAATCATCACCTACCATGATCTTTTCTGCTGAAGCCGACATTTGCTGTAAACTGATCAGTGCCTGTTCTTTGTTTTTCTGACTGGTGAACCATTCAATTTTTGCTTTGGAAAGTTCAGCCGAAAACAAAGCGGTATCAACACCGGGTTTTATTCCTGAGATAACCAGGGTTCTGGCGATAGACAGATTGGTTTCTGTTCTTTTAATATTTTCTGCATACAGTCTTTCGAGCTCACCAATGGTTATTGCATCCAGATAGTTGTTGCTTAAGCGGATCTTGTGTTGCAGTATTTCATTGGCCGCATCTGCCTGCGCATAGCCCACACCCGCCTGCGAATAGGCGATCTGCGATTCGCGTTGCCCGAAAGTGACAGGTTGCCAATTAAAGAGTAACCCCGTTACCGTTCCAAAAACCGGACTATAATTATTGGTTGCCGAAGGTGGCCCGCTGATGGGAACAAAATATTGTGCGGTAGCCATGCCACTTATATTATTGTGTGTGGCATAGTTAACCTGGTATGCAGCATCAAGGGAGGCTAAAGAACTGCGGGTACTGATCTCTACACCCGTTTTGGCTGTTTCGATAGAAATCTTCTTTGCTTTCAGAGAAGGATAGTTTTCCTCTGCCTCCTGTAATAAACGATGGAGGTAAACCGGTTTATTATTTTGCTGTGCGCCAAGAAAGCAACAGGGCAGCACGCACAGGATACATAGGATTTTTATCACCATATCTTGATTGCTTGATAAGCTAATAAAAATAAATGATTTAAGCGGGGATTCATAGACCGTTTAGGTCAGGGGCTTGTCGTTTTCGGTAAATATAAACTGCGCCTTTGCGCCTCTGCGTGAAATATATGCACGCAGAGGCGCAAAGGCGCAGTTAAGAAGGACCTATTCTACGATCCGAAGTTTCGCATAATTGAGCATGATCTTCTTCTCACCATTCAGCTTGAAGTTGATCGTTGCTACAGGATTATGAGCAGAACCCTCAACCCTGGCAACGGTACCAAAACCAAATTTCTGGTGTTCTACCTCTTGCCCGGCCTGAAGTGCCGAGGTATCACTGGCTACAAAATCTGCAGAAGGCTTATGTTCCACCACCTTGGCGGATGGGGGTGTAATAGGAAGGTATTCAGGTTTTTGATTTCGGGTTTCCGGTTTTTTGGAAGGTGGAGGGCCATATCTTCTTTCAGCATTTGCTGCAGCATTTCCGTTTCCAAAACCGGTATTGCGCTGAAATCCGCCACCCCAATCGGCACCCAGATTGCGTGCACCACCGCCGGCATAACTTTTATCGATATGTGCTTCGGGCATTTCTTCTATAAAACGGCTGGGTTCATTCTGAACCAGTTGTCCAAAACGGTAACGGGCATTGGCATAAGTTAACCAAAGCCTTTGTTTGGCGCGTGTAACCGCCACATAAAATAGACGGCGCTCTTCCTCCAGTTCTTCCCTTGTATTAATACTCATACCACTTGGGAAAAGGGTTTCTTCCAGCCCTCCCACAAATACACAACCAAATTCAAGTCCTTTGGCAGCATGGATGGTCATGAGTTTTACCACATCGGTATTTTCTTTATCATCATCCGCATCCGTTAATAATGTGATCTGTTGTAAATAGGATCCCAATGTTTTATCACCCAGTTCGCCGTCTTCATTGCTCGGACTTTCTGTCCACTCTTTAATAGAGTTGAGTAATTCCTGCACGTTCTCATACCTTGCCAGCCCCTCTGTTGTTTTATCCGTAAAGAGTTCTTTCACCAGGTTGGTGTGTTTGCCTACCTGGATGGCAACATCGTATGCATTCTTATCCGTCAGCATGCTTTGGAAATAACGGATCATGGTTACAAAATTCTGTAAGGCTTCGAGTGTACCGGCTTTAAAACCAAATTCGGCAGCCCTGGAGATCACTTCAAACATGGTAATATTCTGCTCATTGGCATAGATCACACATTTTTCCTGTGTGGTTTTACCAATACCCCTTGCCGGATAATTCAGGATCCTTTTTAAAGATTCCTCATCTCTTGTATTGATGATGACCTTAAGATAGGCAACTACATCCTTGATCTCTTTACGGGTATAAAAGCTTTGTCCGCCATATAAACGATAAGGGATTCCCATACGGCGCAGGCTTTCTTCAAAAGAACGGCTCTGTGCATTGGTACGGTAGAGTATGGCAAAATCGTGGTTGTAATAATGATTGCGGAGTTTTTGCTCCTGTATGGTGTCGGCTACAAATTTTCCTTCGTCGTTATCGGTCATGGTACGCACCAGGCAGATCTTCTCGCCTTCGCTATTCTCGGTCCAGAGATTTTTCGGGATCTGCCCTTTATTGTTTTTGATCACCGTATTGGCCACATTGAGGATGCTCTGGCTGCTCCGGTAGTTCTGTTCCAGTTTTACCACTTTCACATCGTCATAATCTTTCTGAAACTGTAAGATATTTTCAATGGTGGCGCCGCGAAAACTATAGATACTCTGGGCATCATCACCCACCACACAAATATTTTCATGCATGGCAGCCAGTAGTTTGGTGATCTGGTACTGCACCGCATTGGTATCCTGGTACTCATCAATGAGTATGTATTTGAATTTGCGCTGGTACTTGCTCAATACTTCCGGAATGGTTTGCAGGATCTCGTTCATTTTTAATAAGAGATCATCAAAATCCATTGCACCGTTTTTAAAACAACGGCTTACATAGGCGGCATAGATCTGCGCAATGGCCGGACGGTTAGAACGCATATCTTCCTGCTGGATCGCATAATTGGTTGCATATTCAGCCGGGTATACCAAATCATTTTTGGCGGAGGAGATCCGGTTACCCACTACACTGGGTTTGTATTGCTTATCATCTAAACCCAGTTCATTGATCACGGCTTTGATCACAGAGCGACTGTCGTCTGTATCATAGATCGTAAAATTGGTAGGGTAACCTATTTTCTGTGCTTCTGCGCGGAGGATCCTCGCAAATACACTATGGAAAGTGCCGATATATAAATTCCTGGCTTCTGAGTTGCCCAGTATTCTTTCGATCCGCTCTTTCATTTCAGCGGCAGCCTTATTGGTGAAAGTGAGGGCAAGAATATTAAACGCATCCACACCATTGGCCATAAGATGGGCAATACGGGTTGTGAGTACTTTGGTCTTTCCGCTTCCGGCCCCGGCAATGATCATCAGTGGGCCATTCAAATGTGTTACCGCTTCTCGCTGCGGCTCGTTCAATCCTTCCAGGTACGCTTGCATGGGTGCAAGTTAAGGGATGAACCTGAATGGGGGGATTGACGTGAATAAGTTACACGTATTTTCTCTGCGGTTTTCTCCGCTCCTCTGCATCTCTGCGGTTGGAAATATTCCGAAAATAAGTGTGCACAGAATACAATAAGGAGTTCTGACCAACCGCGGAGGCGGGGAGAGGCAGAGAAAACCGCAGGGGAAAGTACTTATCAGGGCCTGTCTAAAAATGCCAATACTTTTTTGATCAGTGACGCCCTTTTATTGGTGAAAGAATGATCCGTATCCCAAACTGCATAATCAAAATAAGCCTGATTGGCTTTTTGGATCACAGCTGCCAGTTTTTCATTCCGGTGGTGTTCATCCAGCATCACTACCTGTTTATTGGCAAGTGGCACGGCGGCGTTTTGTAAATTATGGAAATCAATATCGGTAAGTACGGGTGCAAATAAGGCTTTGCCTGATTTTTTGTTCAATACAAAATAATCATCGGCTTCTTTTTCTCTTTTCGCAAGGCCATCAGGTTTTAGTGAGCTGATGTCTCTATAAATATCCCAGGCCGATAGAGCAAACCCTTTTTTGATCTCCGGATTTTCCTGTAATGTTTTTAAGCAAACAAATCCACCCATGCTGTGCCCAAACAAAGAGATCCGGTTGGGGTCGATCTGTAATTTGGCTGCATTCTGTTTCACATACGCAATTACATTTTTTACATCCTCCACACAGTGCTTAAACGAAAACTCTCCCTGGCTTCCCCAGCTGCCGCGGTAATTAAAGTAGATCACATTCCATCCATGCGCCCGAACGGCTTGTGCCAGGTCCAGGTTTCTTTCATTGCCGGGATATCCATGTAATAATAATAAAAGCGGATGAGGTTGGGAACCATTGGCCTTGTACATAAAACCCTGTAATAAACTCCCCGCAGAAGGAAGCTGTAATTCCTGAAAGCCAGCAGGCGAATCGCTTGCCCATGCCAGGTCTTCCTGTACAAAAGTTTCTTTTGATGAGGTTTGTGCCTGCAGTATTTGTGTGTTCACAAACAGGATCATCAATACGGGTAGAAGGATGTTTTTACGCATACACACAAGATACTCATAAGTCCGCAAACCTGAAACAAGGGATAGCAAACACCCTATTTACTAAAAACGAAATTAATTATTTTATTAACCTACTATTTTGGTAGACTAATAAAATATACCTACCTTTGCACTATCCATTACAGTTGAGGTTCTTGTCATCTCTTGTAAGTATTACATACAGGGCCATGTGACCGAGCGGTGAGGTGCAGGTCTGCAAAACCTTTTACGGCGGTTCGATTCCGTCCGTGGCCTCATATACATTGTTTTAGTTTTTATATGGCAAGCAATCGAAGACGGGGCGGTATTTTTATACTGCCCCTTTTTTTAATATGTTAAATCTTCCATCCTTTTTTTGTTAAAGCTGACGTGCTAAATCATTCTGTCACACCCCGTCAGCGGTAAAAAACTTATATTTGCTGTTTACCAAAACTGACCCGAACAATTTTTTTTCACCACTAAACGGGAAAGATGCAAAAATTACAAATCAGAAAATGGAGCCGCGGAGCATTAGCTGTTTCATGTATGTTGATCTACATGAGTTTTGCTTTTGTAAATCCGGAAGCGGCTTCAACACCGGCTACTGAAACCGTTGCCAAACCGGCAATGGATGAGAAAGCAGCATTATATGAAAACCTGGAACTGGGTGCACTGGGTTTATCGCGTAAGGCATTTGATTATGCGTTAACCGGCTTTCATAAATTACTGGATGAAGGTAAAATTCAAAAAGACAATATTTTATCTATCCTCGATTTCAGTTTGCCTTCTGGAAAAAAACGTTTGTTTGTGATCGACCTAGCAAGTGGCGAACTGGTATTTCATACCTATGCCGCTCACGGTAAAAAATCAGGAACCACTGTTGCTACAGAATTTTCCAATAAAATGAACAGCAACAAAAGCAGTCTTGGTTTTTATGTTACAGGTGATACCTATAAAGGGAAACATGGTACTTCCTTACGGCTGGAAGGCGAAGAGAAAGGAATCAACGATAATGCATTGGCACGAGGCATTGTAATGCACAGCGCCAGTTATGTAGATGAATCCATTATTGCCCAACAGGGTTTTATCGGCCGCAGCCAGGGCTGCCCGGCGCTTCCTGCCAATATTTATAAAGATGTGATCGAGAAGATCAAGAACGGATCCTGCCTGTTTATTTACAGTCCGGATAAGTATTATACTTCGCACTCAAAAATATTAAAGGCATAAATGAAATCAGATAGTGGTTGTGAGGACACAACCACCGCACACAAAAAAGACCCGCTGTTTCGGCGGGTCTTTTTTGTGTGAATGACCGATTGATTATTTTACATCAGAAAACATTTTAGCGGCAACTTCTGCATCGTTTTTATAAATATCATTTCTGAAATTGAGCAGGCCATTCTCGTCCACCCATGCGGTATAATACGTGATGATCACCGGTATGGATTGTTTTAATACCACCCACTTCTCTGTGGTGCTGTTCATTGCTTCTTCAATTTTTTCAGGTGTCCATTCCGGGACATCAGCCAGTAAATAGTTGGCCATTTTTACTGCATCACTCAAGCGGATACAACCATGACTAAAAGCTCTGGTATCCCTTTCAAAAAGGCTTTTGGCGGGGGTGTCATGAAAATAAATATTGAAACTGTTCGGGAATAAAAATTTCACACGTCCTAAAGAATTATTAGCACCCGGTAATTGTCTTATCTCCGGTAAACCATTGCTATAGCGAACGATCTCCATATGGTTCTTGGCAAGATAATTTCTGTTCTTATCCATTAACGGCAGGATCTCTTTTCGTACGATACTTGGCGGCACATTCCAGTAAGGACTAAAAACAATATTGGTAAGGTCATCAGAGAACATCGTGGTATTATGGCCTTCTTTGCCTACTACCACTGCCATGTGCAGTACATGTTTATCCCCTTCGGTAATATGCAGCATAAATTCCGGAATGTTCACGAGGATCAGTTTCCCCTCTTTATTAACAGGCATCCAGCGCATACGTTCCATGTTGATGATCAGTTGCTGGATCCTGCTGATCACCGGCATGTTCAGGTTGCGGATAAGAGTGGTAGTTATTTTTCCGTCCGGCGTAATACCTTGAGATGTTTGGAATTTTTTTATGGCATCTGTAAGTTCGGGTGTAAACAGCGGTGTTGTATCCATCACGGATAACTCACCGGTTATGGCCAGTCGTTTTTTTAGCGGCCGCATTTCCGGGTATTCTTTACCTGCTACCCATTTTGTTTTGCTTAGGGGAATGCTGTCCCATCCTCCCTTTTTATAGATCGTCACAAATTTTTCCAATTGATCCTTTAACCCATGATAATAGGGATTGATATATGCATACTTTTCATCTTCTTTATTTTTGTCTGAAATAATAGAGTCGGCAAGAAAAAGTACCGGAAGTTTTTTTACAGGAATAAAAGTCTCAAAATGTTTGTGGTTCAGATCCGTTTCACGGAAAGTTGACAAAGAGTATTCTACAAAACGCCTGGTAAGCTGTAATTCGATCTTTACAATGGATGGGTCTTTGGGATTGATGGTATTTTCACGCTGTAAGAGGGCATCCAGTTTGGCATCCAGTTGTTTGTTTACACTATCGGTCTTGTATTTATAGAGGCTCCGAAACCCGAGGGCCTGTTCTGTCAACCCTTTTGAATCAAACCAGGCAAACTGAAAATTACGCACATTATAAAAATCGAGCATATTCTCGCTGATGCTGTCTTCTATCGTATTCACCTTAAGAAAAGAATCAAAAGAAAGACTGTCTAGAAAAAGATCATTATACGCATTTTCTTTGGTGATGGAATAATCACGATTGGGGATAGCGTTAGCAATTTCTCCTGCAGAAACTTCTGTAGAAGGAACGATCTTTTTGGCAAACAATCGCCGGTTTTGCCGTTTACAGGCAGAACCTACCAGCAGAATAAACAGGGAAACATATAGAAAACTTCTCTTCATTATCATAAATTAATAAGCCTGCTGCAAAGGTAAATAACTATACGCCACCCGCAGGTTTCTGCAACCTACTCTTTATAGATCCTGGATAATTACATGATTCACAGGTTCAACATTGAACTGCTTCTGTTCAAGACATTCTACCTTTCATGTATTTTATGTTTTTTCTGCCGTTCCGGGTTTCTATTTTACGTTAATGCAGCATATAGAGTTTATAGATACGGACCATTTTGAACGGAATTATTTCCGGAAAAAAGGAAACGCCTCTCTTTCGCTGTTCATCGATTTTTTCTGGGAAACGGATTTCGGGCATTTATGGAAGCAGAACCCGGATGGGTTTTCGGATGTATTGTTCCCTAATACAGGCTACACCTACCTGCTCAACCTGGGAACCCCTTTTGTGATGCAGGTAGGCGATAAAAAATTTCCCATGCGAACCGATGGATTCCTCCCAAGATCGCAGGTGATCGAATGTTTTCATAAGCCGGGTAACCGGATTTTTGGGGTCAAATTCAAAACCTCGCCCATTATTTTTGAAAAGAAGATCAATTTTGCAGAATACCGCGAATCCATTTTTCCGCTCAGTTACCTGGCCGATGCATCGATCATAAAAACCACAAAAGCTGCGGGCTCTTTTGCAGAAAGAGTAAAACTTATGTCGGAGTATTTTAACGGGTTGATACAGCAATATTCCGGCTCACTGGTGCCGGTACAGATCGTTACAGAAATTCTTGCTGACTGTGACCGACGGAATGATTTCAGCCGATCGGTAGAAGAACTGGCAACACGGTATGGGGTCTCGAGCCGCACATTACAGCGTTATTTCGAAACCTATACAGGTATCAGTACTAAAAATGTGTTACAGATCCTCCGCGTTCGGAAAGCAGTGGAAGCGTTGGTGCGCTCACCCGATACATTTGATCATACCTATTTCGGCTATTATGATCATAGCCATTTTTATAAGCACCTGAAACAGTTTCTGCAAAAATCCACACTTGAGAAAATGCGGTTACACATTCCCCTGCTTGCCAAACTGCATAAATAAAAACAGCCATATCGGAGATACAGCTGTTTATAGAAAGCGGCTTTTCATCATTAATTTCCGGCTCTTTGTCTTTCCTCCTCAGAAGCCGTGGTTCTTCTGCGGGCTGCCTGCACCGTGTTCTTTCCAAAACGGTAAGTGAAACTGAGCGTGGCCACCCGTGTTTCGCGGTAAGCATGCCATTTCTCTATGTAATTATTATAAGTGATCACGGCTTTCGGAAGATTGGTCCAGAAAATATCGGTTATATTCAAACGCAGTGTAGCTTTATTCTGCCAGAGTGATTTTTGCACACCTGCTGCAACACCCCAGCGCGGATCCATCACCATAAAACCATATTGGCCGCCGGTTGTGTAATTTCCGTTCAGTTCGGTTACCCACCCATGACCCAATGTGAAAGTATTGTTGATCCGGTAATCAAATGCTGCTTTACCATTGTTCAGAGAAGTGGTGCCAAGACTTCCATTGAATTGATTGTAATAAAGGTTCGCATTATTGATCATGTTCCACCACTTGCTTACTTTAACAGGTGCCGCCAGCGTTACCCCATAATAGTCGGACGAACTCAGGTTGATCGGGATCTGTACCGTAACATTATCTGCCTGCGGAATGGCCGGGAATACATCTTTAAACCGGGCAATGGCAATATTCTGGTTTTGTGCTGTGTGACTGTAGGCTGCTGTTAGATTAATTCCCTTTATGGTATAATTCAATTCGTACGACCAGGTAAACTGTGGCAGTAAGGAAGGGTTACCCGTTGCATAGGTAGTAACATCGATCAGGAAAAGAAAGGGGTTGAGCTGCGAGTAACCCGGCCTGTCAATACGCCTGCTCACAGAAACACCGATGGTTTGATCATCTTTGATCTTATAATTAAAGAAAGCACTCGGGAATAATTGGAGATAGCTTGAATCAAAGTAAGTGTTCCCTTTTACCTGGTGGGTCTTCACTTTCGTGTGCTCACCCCGTAAACCGAACTGCAGGTTAAACTTTTTGAATTCCTTACTGAAATTGAGATAAGCCGCATTATTATATTCTTCATAAAAAAAGCGGTTGGTCTTATTTACATCATCCACCGGCGACCCGCTGCTCAGGTCGGTGAATTTTGCATCATTATCAGACGATACATAACTGGTTTTGATACCGGTTTCAAAACGGGCAGCTTTTGCCAATGGGTTTATATAATCTGCTTTGGCTGTTTTCAATATAAGTTTTCCGGCCTGGTCACCCAACAGGATATAATCCGGCTGTAGCGCCGTTCCGTTCAGTTTATAATATTTGGTACCTGTATTGGAAAGGGAGCGGTTATTGTATTCGCCATAATCAATATCTGCTGTCAATTCTTTGCCGCTGGTATTGAAACTGTGTTTGAAATTGATATTGGCAACCGTATTCTTATTCTCCGCATCATCAAAAGCCTGTGTTTGAAATGTAGAAGCGTATTTGCTCTGCGCATCTATCACGATAGAATTGTTGTTGGTTCTTGTATGAAAGAAACCATCATTATGTGTGATCACAAACCCGATGATATTCTTTTTATCCGGAAAGAAGTCTGCACCAAAACGTAAAGCATGAAAATCGGAAGGCGATTTGGTATAATTATCTTTCAGGTCGCCGCCGTTATAGGTTCCGTTGGTATAAAAACTCCTGTCCAGGATCAAATTGTTCAGGTTCATCCGGTACGAGTAGTTGTAATTACCAAACAGGTTAACCGATTTGTTCCGGTAATTCAAAGTGGTACCTGCATTGGCTTTGGGATAGATGCCCTGTCCATAGCCTGCGGTAACTGTGCCATTGGTGCCGAGACGCTGGTCCTTCTTCATGCGTATATCAATGATCCCCGAATTGCCCGATGCATCATATCTGGCAGAAGGATTGGTGATCAGGTCGATCCGCTCTATGGCATTGGAAGGAAGCCCCCTGAGATAATTGGCCAGGTCCGCACCTGAAAGCGGCGTGGGTTTTCCATCAATCATAATGATCACACCCTGTTTACCACGCAGGCCGATCACATCATTCTGGTCTACTGAAACGCCGGGGGAACGTTCCAGTACATCCATCGCCGTACTACCGGCACTCACAATACTGTTCTCTACATTTACCACCAGCCTGTCCGACAAACGCTGTATAAAAGGCTTTCGCCCGGTAACCACTACTTCTTTGATCTCTGTTGCACCGGGTAAAAGAACAATTTTAGGTAAAGAAACAACCGTTTGCGTTGCACTGATGGTGACCATACCGGTAAACAATGTCTTATAATTAAGTGCAGATACTTTGATCAGGTAATCCTCAGCCCGCAGGTTCTCAAATTCAACCAAACCAACCTTGTCTGATATAGCCGCTTTAACCAGAGCGGAATCTTTTTTCTTCAATAATTCAACAGTGGCATTTTCTACCGCCTCATTTTTTTCACTGGTAATAAGGGCGCTGATCTTTCCGCGTATGGTAACAGCCTGTGCAAAGCTATTTGTGGTCAGGTTAACCAAAACAATACAGAGATACAGGGTTGCTTTTTTCATGTCAATCATTGTTTCAACAAATCTGCTGATGAAACAGCAGAGTCAATCTCCTATATACATCAACAGTTGTATAGCCTAGATGAAAGGTGGATGACAAAAAAGCGACTGTCCGATTTTTACATAACAAAAACGGCGACCCGAAAGCCGCCGTTACCTGGTAATAAGGAATGATTATTTGAAAGGGTTTGAAAACTTCACGTCTGCGATGGTGGTAACATCCGTCAGTGTTTGCATAAAAGCCAGCAGTTTCAGCCGGTCCTGAGCAGCCACCCCGTGCTGTGGAATATTACTGGCGAGCATATCGTTTAAACTGGCTACACTCCCGTTATGAAAATAACTCCCTGTTGCGGCAATATTTCTGAGACTGCCCGATTTAAAGCGATCCTGGTTATTGATACCATGGTCCGTAGCATCCGGTAATGCAAAGGGCCTTTCCGGATTAGAGGTAAGAAACATAGGTGGGGCATGGCAACCGGCACAGGTAACATTTCCCTTGGTAAGAAAAAGGGTCTCGCCATCACTTTCATCCTGCGTAAAACTGGCCAGGCCTTGTTTTACTTTATCATATTTGGATTGATAGGTAACAATGGACCGTACAAACTGCGCCAATGCTTTTGATACTTTATCCGTTGTGATATCTGTGTTGCCAAATGCTTTCTGAAACAAAGCCGGATAATAGGTTTGTGCCGATACTTTAGTGATCAGTTCATCCAGGGTTAACCCCATTTCTGTGGTGTTCTGTATGGGCTGTAAAACCTGGTCCTCCAGCGTATTGGATCTTTCATCCCAGAACATTTTTCCGGAACGGTAGAACCGTACATTCAGCAAACGCATGGAATGTCTTGCAGTAAGCCCGCCAAGAAACCCCCTGCTTTTGACGGCAGAATCTGAAAAAGACATATCGGGCCTGTGACAGCTTCCGCAACTGATGGTATTGTTCTTCGAAAGTATCTTATCATAAAATAAAACCCTTCCCAAAGTAGCCCCATCGTTGGTGATGGGATTATTTAAAGGTGTGTTATCAACAACAGATAAGGCATTGGCAATATGCGCCGGGAAAGAAACAGTACTGTAATTGAAAACAGTGGCCGGTAGTTGCAAGCTGCCGGTTGTATTGGTAAGGCTAGTGGTTGTGGAAGAAGAAACCGGAACATTGGTGTCGTTCTTGGAACAGAACTGTAACAGGCTGGCAGTGCATAGCAATGCGGCCATAACTAAGGATTGTTTATGTTTCATGCTGGCTGGTTTTAGAAGGAACACCCCTGTTCCTGTTCTATCAGATACCTTTTTTAACCAAAACATTCGCCCTTAACAAAATTTTAATGTTTAACCCAAAGAAGGTTTCCGCTCTTATCAGGAATAAACCTCCCGGAAAAACAGATGGCCGCTTATCCTAACCACATACTTATGTGGTGTTTTCCCTTTGTTCAATGATGCAGATTTGTTTCACAATCCGTGCAAACATTTATTCATTTATAATCAAACCAAACAATGAAAGAATTGCGATTCAATCCTTTTCACCAGATACACCAGGCATTACGGGCACTGATGTATCATGTATCCGTCACCACACAGCATACTGATTTTACTGATGAGGCACAAGCGGAAAAAACCTTGTCACTCACTGAAAGCATGGTTCATTTTTTTGAAGGGCATGCAAACACCGAAGACAGCCTGGTATTTCCGATGCTTGCAGAAAGTTCCCCGCGCCTGATCGCTTATTTTGAGGAGCAACATGTGAAAGACCATGAACTGGGTGAGGAACTGACAAAAGCCATTCGTGAATGCCGTGAAGCCAGAACCCCGGTAGAAAAAACACTCGCGGGCCAGGGTTTGCAAAGAGCCATCGGCGGCTTTGTTGCTTTTAACCTTACTCACATGAACCTGGAAGAAACAATGGTATTACCGGCTTTATGGGATCAATATACCGATGAGCAATTACACAGCAAAGAAGCAGAGATCGTTGCTTCTTTATCGCCTGAAAAGAAAGCTTTCTCCGGTTACTGGATGTTAAAGGGCCTGGCTACTCATGAGATCATTGGCTGGTTTACATCTATCAGGGCAAACGCACCATCTTTTGTATTCGATGAATTTGTGCAATTAGCTGAACGGGCATTACCGGCAGATAAATTAAGGGCTGTACAAAAAGCTTTAGGATTATCGCTGGCATAAGATAAGTGCAACACTATGGTAGTAAGATCCCGGCCCGCAAGCCGGGATCTTTTGTTTTATGACGGTTGCGTACCGGAAGCGAGGGAAAATTGTCCATCTGATTGCGTTATTCATCCATTTTCAGGACAACCGGATCTGCGCAGCTTTGCATCATCAATCTGATAAAAAATAAAACTATTTAAAATGACACGTTTACAAGCTTTAGACCCCAACAATGTTACCGGTAAAACCAAAGAATTATTTAATGCCATACAGGCTAAACTGGGCATGGTTCCCAATATGATGAGGACCATGGGTAATTCGCCGGCCCTGCTGGAAGGATACCTGAATTTAAGTGGTGCGCTCGCGCACGGAACACTCGGTGCCAAAGCAGGCGAACTGATTGCATTGACCGTATCCGAATCCAATGCCTGTAACTATTGCCTTTCTGCCCATACCTTTATTGGAGGCAATCTTGTAAAGATCAATCCTGAAACACTAACTGCTGCAAGAAGCGGAAACGCTACCGATCCCAAACTGGATGCTGCATTGAAATTTGCAAAGAGCCTCACTGAGAAAAAGGGATTGGTTACTAACGAGGAAATAACTGCAGTAAAAACTGCCGGCTTCACAGATGGCGAAATTGGAGAAATAGTGGGCCATGTTGCACTGAATGTGCTGACCAATTATTTTAATATTACAGCCGCCACAGAAATTGATTTTCCGGTTGTGGAAGCTTACGAGGCCGCTATTGCTTAATTTTCTAAGAATGAAAAGTAAACCGGAATAACCCGGTTTACTTTTTTATAAATTTTTGTATGACCGAAAAAAGATTTCCCCTGCCTCCATTCACCCTGGAAACAGCTTTGCAGAAAGTAAAAGCAGCAGAAGACGCGTGGAACACAAAAGATCCTGAAAAAGTATGCCTGGCATACACCATGGATACGGAATGGAGAAACCGGACAGATTTCATTAACGGCAGAGAAGAAGTAAAACGGTTCCTGACGCGTAAATGGGAGAAAGAGCTGGAATACCGTCTTTCAAAAGAATTATGGGGGTTTCGTGAGAACCGCATGGCTGTTCGGTTTGAATATGAATGGCATGATCAGGCAGGGCAATGGTTCCGGAGTTACGGTAATGAACTTTGGGAGTTTGATGAGAATGGCTTTATGCAAAAACGATATGCCAGTATCAATGACCTTCCGATTGAAGCGAAAGACAGAAAATTAAAATAATAACTTTACCGTATGTCCGACCCAACTGCTTTTACACTTACCAATCCGCAAAATGGCCATCTCGCATTCAAGCTATTTTCTTTTGAAGATAATTTTGCATTTGATCATTTACAGCGTAATAATTATTATTCGCTTATCTGGATAAGGTCAGGAGCCGGAAAAGTAAAAGCTGATTTTGCAACCTACGATTTTGTAAAAGATACTTTGTTTGCTTTTTCTCCTTACCAGCCTTTTATGTTTTCGGTGGAAGAGCAGGTAAGTGGAATGGCGATCCAGTTTCATCCGGATTTTTATTGCATACACAAGCACCAGAATGAAGTGGCCTGTAACGGTGTGCTGTTTAATAATATTTACCAGCCACCGTATACGTATATAGATACTGAAGCATCCGTAACACTTGATATGCTGCTGGGGCAGATTAAAAAAGAAATGCAGAATCCCGCCCTGGCACAATATGAACTGCTTATCTCATACCTGAAGATCTTTCTGATAACTGCCTCAAGATTAAAAACAGAACAGGAGCAAAAACTATCGATGCCTGATATCAAATTGAAAGAACCCTTTATCATCCAAAACCTGAAGAACGCAATCGAAAAGGATTATAAAACCAAACATTCTGCAGGCGACTATGCATTGGCCCTGAATATTACCGCAAAAGCACTTGCCAAGATCACAAAAGCGCATTTTAATAAAACGCTTACAGAGCTGATCTCGGAGCGTATTATCATAGAAGCTAAACGGGAATTATACCTGACCAACAAAGCCATCAAAGAGATCGCGTACGAACTGGGGTATGATGATGAATATTATTTCAGCCGGTTCTTTAAAGTGAATGCGCAAATATCACCACAGCTGTACAGGGAAACAGTTGGTTTTGGGCGTGGTGTCGCCTGATCAGACGTTCTTTATTTGATGGTTGCCGAATGATAAACACCTGTGTAATGCAATACAATACGGAACAGGTCGGTAGGTACAAAAGGTTTTACCACAATATCTGTGATGCCTACATTTTTTACACGGTCCTCTACTTCCCGCGGAAGGCTGGCGGTAAGGGCTACGATAGGAGTGGTGATGCCCATGGCACGTAACCTGCGCGTAGCTTCATAACCATCCATCACCGGCATATGCATATCCATTAATACCAGTTTGTGACGGCTGGTGTCCAGCTTGTCCAACGCCTCCTGGCCGTTAACTGCCACATCGATCGTAGCACCCCAGCGTTCCAGGAAATTCCTTGCCACTAAAATATTCACTTCATTATCCTCTACCAGTAAGATAGATACTCCGGTTAAAGGTTTGCTTTCTTCTGTTGGCATATGGTCTGTTACAGAATCAGCATTTCCCTCTTCTGTGGTTGATTTATGAAAGCTTTGTGTGAAATAGAAAACGGATCCTTTACCGTCTTCACTTTTTAACTTCAGCGAAACGTTCTGTAAAGCGAGCAGGCGCTTGCAGATAGCCAGCCCCAAGCCGGTACCGCCAAAATTACGTGAAGTAGAAGTATCGGCCTGTGTAAACTGGTCAAAGATCACTTTCTGTTTTTCCTGCGCAATCCCAATACCCGTATCCTCTATGCTGAAGGTTAAAGTAATTTCTTCATCGGTCTGGCTTTCCACTTTAATATCCAGTAACACGTAGCCCTTTTTAGTAAACTTAACAGCATTGCTTACAAGATTGGTGATCACCTGTCCCAACCTTGTAGGATCACCCACTACTTTGGATTGTAATGCTTTGTCAATATGCAGTCTCAGCTCAATTCCTTTTTCTTCGGCAGAAGTACGCAAACCGGAAACAAGGTTCTTAACCACATTGGATATATCTGTATCGATCATTTCAAAATGCACTTTGCCGGCTTCGATCTTATTGTAGTCAAGAATATCGTTTACGATAGCTAATAAATTATTTGCAGAGAACAGCAATACATTCAACTGTTCTTTCTGTTCTGTTCTCGGATTGTCGCGCAGGATCAGGTGCGTCATACCCAGAATAGAGTTGAGCGGTGTGCGGATCTCGTGCGACATGGTAGACAGAAATTCATTCTTCGCTTTTAATCCCTGCTCTGCCTGCTCTTTGGCTTTTTTTAATGCTGAGGCAAAACGGAAAGAGAGTATCAGTGATTGCAGGAAGAAGAAACTGATATAGCCCACAAACAGGATCCCTTTTTGGGGAGAAATGATATTGAAGTACTGCAGGTTGATCACCACAAATACCACCATCACCACGCCGGTGCTGATCAATGCGTAATTGGCCCCAAGCCGTTTATTGCGCATGGCTTTTACATACACATAGAAGGCATAACCGATCACCCCGAACATAACGATCAGGAAGGGATTGATCAGTTGTGTAAAGATGGATGGCGGAAAAATTACGACGATCGCAGATAAGGTCAGGCAGGACCATACTTCAATTTTTGTAGCGATCTTATTGGCATCCTTCGGATACAGGTAATGCGTATAAAGACTGAAAAAGACCACACTGATGAAGAGTGAGAGATATTCGAGATGCACCGTTACGGTCCAGGGCACATCGGGAAAGATGGAATGCAACACATAACTCCTGGCGCCGATCATCCGGTAACTGTAGGTGATACAGAATAAAGCAAAATAGAGTATGGATTTATCATGACGGCCAAAAAGGAATAAACCCAGAAAGAACAGTCCCCCCATGAATAAACACCCGGTAAGCAGCAGGTCAAAAGCAGAGTCTACCTGTCTCTCATGAAATAAGGTATCCCTGTCGCCAATCACGATCTCCTTATACGGGCCGCCTTTGGAATGCCAGTAATTGGCTACCTGTAAAACAAGATGGATCGTATCCGAATGGGTGTTGAGTTCAAGTGTTTTCTGGAACCATTTGGGAACCGATTTTTCCTCACTCGAATCAGGCACCCCGGAGTCTGCAAATAACTCCCCATCTACAAACAGGCGGTAAGAGGCATAGGTATCGGGTATATCCAGTGCCAGCTTATGGGTATGTTTGGGTAAGAGAACGGTAAGTGCATACGAAGCATAGCCCATATGTGGCAAGGGGGATCCATTCACAATGGTTTTGGTCCACAATTGCGGAAAGTTCACAAATGCCGGAGGCTGGGTTATGGAGTCCTCAGATCTCAGCAGTTTTTTCCAGTAAAGCGCCCACTCGCCATGCAGGGCAATACTTTGTTTTTTCAGATCAATTTGCCGGAGATCGATCACCCCTTTTTTTGCCTGTGCTAAAAAAGGGGTTTCAGAAGCTTTGGATGAAAAAAAAAGACAGGCCGAAAAAAAGAAGATCAGAAAACAGGAATCATATGATCGTTTCGGGATATGCATGTATGGGCCTTTCTTTTAACAGGAAGAGGTGTTTTTCATCCTTTATCAAGCACTAATTTAGCGAAAAGCATGTTGCAAAAAAATCTAATGTGGCAGCAGGTTGCACAGATCAGCTTATCGGCTAATAATAACCATTTTATAAATGGGTACCCTTTTCAAGGACTATTTTAATCACTAATAGGGTTTTGTCAAAACAGGTATCTGTTCTGGGGAAGTAGCCACCGCCTGCCTGTTACAGCGTAACCAATCCCCTGCGGATCGCTTCCATGGCCAACCCAACCCGGCTTTGCACTTTTAATTTACCGAATAAAGCCTCACGATAACCATCGATCGTTCGTTCGCTGAGGAACATGAGTGCGGCAATTTCTCTGTAGGTAAGATCAGAACAGGCATGCTGCAGAAATTGTTTCTCTTTTTCATTCAGCTGGATCGCTTCTTTTTCGGATTGCAGCAGCCGGCGGAAATTGATATTGCTGGCATCGGCATTATAATAACCCTTGGTATGGATCTCGTTCAACGCTTTTTCCAGTTCATCGGGATGCGTTTCTTTTAAAAGATACGCACAGCAACCGGCTTTGATCATATCGATGATAATGGTATCCGTATCATTCATGGAAAGGGCCACCAGCTTGGTTTCCGGGTAATTGGCCGTCATCCATTTAGCCGTCTCCATGCCATTCATTTCCGGCATATTCACATCAATCAGCATAATGGAAGGGACTATTTTGGTCTGCTGCAGCTTATCCTGCAGTTCCCTCCCATTCAAAGCTTCTACCACCACATCATATACCTTGAAGCTCTTCAGCATCAGGCTTAGTGATTTCAGAAACAACTGGTGGTCATCTACCACGCCAATGGGTATTTTCATAAGTTAGCTGGGTTTACGGGTAATTGAATGGTAACCCGGGTGCCGTTGCCGATGGCAGATTGCCATAGTGCATTGCCACCTAATAAGTGTGAGCGGTGTTTGATGTTCAGGATACCTACACTTTTCTGAACGGTGGCTTCATCAAACCCCTTGCCATCATCCGTAACAGCAATAGATAATTGTAAGCCTTCTTCTTTGATCAGGATGTTTACATGCCGGGCCCCGGAATGTTTAAGGGCATTCTGTAAGATCTCCTGAACGATCCGGAACAGGATGATCTGGTGGTTGGGTTTGAGCGAAAGCGTATCCGGCCGGCTGAGCTGGATCTGCAGCGCTTTGGCCGCATTGATCCTTGTGATCTCACCCTCCAGGTTCTCGATAAAATTAAATTGGGCCAGCCATTCCCTGTTCAGCGATTTGGAGAGTGAACGTATCTCATGAATGGCTTTACCAAGGGTTTCATCAGCCAATGTCAGCGTATCCGGATATTCCGAAAGGGTTCTTTGCGTAATGCCGATCAGTAGTTTGGTGCTGTTGAGTAACTGGCCCACATTGTCGTGGATCTCGGTGCTTAACTGGTTAAGGGTTTCTTCCTGTGTTTCGAGCTGCGATTGTAATAACTGTTTTTCAAAATCCGCTTCCATCGACTCTTTCTCTTTCAGGTGCTTAAGATCCCTTCGGAGATAGGCGATCACCAACATCACAATAAAAAGGGTGATCAAAAGCAGGAGGAGCGATGCCCCCAGAATGATCGTGATGTTTTCCGTTAATTGTATTTTTTGCATGTAAGGCCGTAAATCGTATAAAAGCAGAATACTGCCAATAACAAATTATGAAAACGCCACAGGATCCCGATCACACCCTCTCCGTTCAGGATAAGATAATTGTAAGATATGAATATAAAAAAACTTCCGGTGTAATAGGTGAAAAGCCCGATCACCACCCAAAAGAAAGTGCCCTCCGTTAAACCCGTCATGCGTTTATCACTAACGAGTTTCCAGTAAAAATACATAAGGCAATATGCAGTAATGGTGAAACCGGCAAGTGCAGATACAATACTGTTAAACGAATCGATACCGTCACCACGGCCAATGGAAAAAATGGTACAACCTACAAACAGGATAGAAGCAATAATAATGAGCCGGCGGATACTTTGGTTAAACAGGTTATAAAACATGGCAGACAGCACCAGAAAAGACAGAACAATATTCGCCGCATAAACGGGGTAATTGGTTGTCTTCAACGCATCCAGAATAGAAGCCGTCAGGTTACAGGCAAACTGAATACAGACAAAAACAAAAATATACAGAAGCTCCCTTGATAATCTTTTAAATGGCCTGATAAAAAACAATAAAGCCAGAAAGGGAGCTCCTACATCTATGTAATTAAGAATGGTAATAATTGTTTTCAAAAAAGCCTCTTCTGTTTAGTATGGTATCAAATATGGTTGTCTGGTAAATCCATCTCACCTGATTAATTACATCCCGGAGGATAAGGGCAACCATCAACGATCTCATCTCCTCCGCCGGTTGCCGAACCTTTATTATCTCCATCGTGGTAGTCAACCCTTGCCGTAAGGTGAACCACGTTAATATAACGATCCGATCCATGGGGTTTTTCCCTGCGGATCTCTTCCGAAATGATAATACCCTTGGCACCGGGGTTATCTGTTAACAGTTTCTGGATCTGGTCTGCTTTAAAGTAGAACTCGATCCTGCAGTGATGAGGAGCTGACATGATTTTTGGGTTTTGGCTGCGAAAAGGTAAATAGTTTCAAATATTCAAAAAAACATCCGGATAAACATACGGGGAATTTCCCGTTTACCTTACGGGCAAAACCTCATACCTGTTTTTTTAAAGAAAACAGAGATAAGCAAGCTTACCAACATCGTAACAGGCGGTTATTTCAGCAACTGGTATACGAGGAAACTCATCAGGTAGGCCAGTCCGGTCATGTACACAAACTGGAAAACAGGCCATTTCCATGACCTTGTTTCACGTTTAACCACGGCCAGGGTACTCATACACTGCATGGCCAGCACATAGAAGATCATTAAAGAGAACGCTGCGGGAAGGGTATATACTTTTCTTCCGTTTGAGTAAGTGTCTGCCTGCATTTTCTGACGAAGGGAGGAATTATCCGATTCTTCCACACTATATAAAGTAGCCATCGTGCCTACAAACACCTCTCTTGCCGCAAAAGAAGTAATGAGGGCAATGCCGATCTTCCAGTCAAAACCAAGCGGTTCAATCACAGGTTCAATACCACGGCCAAGGATACCGGCAAAGGAGTTCTCTAATTTTTCGGTTGACAGGTGCTTTTGCAGTGAATCTTTTTTGGAAGGCATCTGTTGCTCCAGTACTGCATATTTTTCTTCCACTTTCTGCATACGGCTGCCCGGTCCGTAAGAACTGAGGAACCATAACAACAGGCTGATGATCATGATCACTTTACCTGCATCTGTTACAAAGATCCTTGCTTTTTCTACCATGG
>CBHRAM010000013.1:0-24484 GCA_966076165.1 uncultured Chitinophagaceae bacterium | reverse complement strand
CATTCATACCATTTCGCTGGTGCATATCCAGCAGTTTGATGAATTCTGCTTTCTGGTCAGCTACTGATAGTGTTTTTTTGCTGGGCCAGTCGATATTCACCACCGTTGCCACCCATACGGCCCTGAATTCATAATTAGGGGAACCGGGCTGTGCAGCGGCTCTTTCTATGGAACAACAGATAGTGAGGACAAGAAAAAGGGTAAGAAAATGCTTCATCCCACGAAGATAAACTTCCCGCGCATGGTTCAGCTATAATGTGGATGAATGAAAGCCTGCAGAATGGTTAATTCACATTGCATGGGTAGCGTGATAGTCGCGCATCTTATCCAGCAGCCGGTTCAGGGTCTCAGCTTCTTCCACACTGAGGTGCTGTAGCACGCGGTCGATCTCATCGTTCTTTCTGTCCAGCTTCTCTAAAATATCATATCCTTCTTTGGAGAGGACTACGTCTACGAGACGTTTATCGGAGCTGCATATATTTTTTTCTACCAACCCTTTTTTCAGCATTCTTTCCACGATCCGGCTGGTATCGCTCATCTTATCAAGCATCCGTTCCCTGATCTGTAAGGTACTGAGGGGTTTCTGGCTTCCGCGTAAGATGCGCATGATATTGTATTGCTGCTGTGTAATATCTTCTTCTTCGAGGAAAACATTGATCTTCTCGTGCAGCCAGTTGGCAGAAAAAATAATATTTACAGTGGCTTTCTGGTATTCGTTCCGGAAATTCAACTGTTGTATATCTTTCTCAATCCCCATAAGGCAAAATTAAGCGGTGGTTTTTAGCAGGAAGATGATATTCATCAGGATTAAATAAAACATTTATCAGCAAATCTGCATGTTTTTACGCACGATTCACGCTGATCAGTCCTCCCACACTTTCAACCCCTCACTGCAATTGGCGCAGATATCAATATTCTTACGGCTGGTAAGCAGTTCGCGGCGAAACTGTTTATAATTATCATTATGCCAGGTTTCTCTAAAGCTTTGTGTTTTGAGGTTGCCCAGCTGGTGTGTGGCATCTTTATCAAAACAGCAGGGCACCACCAGCCCATCCCAGGTGATCACATTGGCATGCCATAGTTTCCAGCAGTGATTACCAAGGCCACTCTTCACTTTCATGTTTCCGGAGGCATCTTTTTTATAGCGGCTGTATTTATTGTTCTCGGGGATCAGTTGATGCGGATCGTTTTCATAATCGTATACCT
Source organism: uncultured Chitinophagaceae bacterium (assembly GCA_966076165.1). Classification (GTDB taxonomy): domain Bacteria; phylum Bacteroidota; class Bacteroidia; order Chitinophagales; family Chitinophagaceae; genus Sediminibacterium. The sequence goes on along the minus strand of CBHRAM010000013.1, from coordinate 23,278 downwards.
GTGCTGTTTTAAACCTCACCTGGTCCACGCCGATTTCCTTGCCCAGTTTTTTTACTTCTTCAATCTGGTGTTCATTGGGTTTTACAACAAGGAACTGAAAAAAGATAAAGGGGGTTTTACTGTTCATCGCTTTTTTCCATTTCACAATATTGCGGGCCCCTTCCAAAACCTTATCCAGCTTGCCTCCTACGCGGTATTGCTGATAAACATCCTGCGTAGTGCCGTCAATGGAAATGATCAACCTGTCAAGGCCGCTCTCAACCGTTTCTTTTGCTTTTTCATCAGTAAGATAATGCGCATTGGTTGAGGTAGCAGTATAAATGCCTTTGTCGTGTGCATATTTTACCATCTTCAGAAAATCAGGATTGAGATAGGGCTCTCCCTGGAAATAAAAGATCAGGTATAAAAGATCTTTATGAATATCATCAATGGTCTGTCGAAAAAAACTGTTTTCTAGCATGCCCGTTGGACGGGTAAAAGCACGAAGCCCGCTCGGACATTCCGGGCAGCGCAGGTTGCAGGAAGTGGTGGGTTCAAACGAAATAGAAATGGGTAAGCCCCACTGAATGGGTTTTCCGGTTAAGCGCGTTAATTGATAACTGCTGTAAACCTTCGCTGCATTCCAAAACCTGCGTGGACTGAGCTTGGTTAAAAAATTGATACTATCGTTCCAGTTAAAATAAGGCATAAGGCCTGTAAAAATAGGTTTCGAATCGGTTTCAAAAGCGTTTTCGAAAAGAAGTTTACACTTTGATTTGTCATTTCTGATGAGTTAGCTTTACTTTTGCAGTATAATTTGAATATGTCGCACACTTATGATCATATGACATGTCAATCCTGCAACCAACGGTTTACTTCCGTTTTCTGCAAGGCTAAGGAAGAATATGTGAATATGATCAATGAGCAAAAAGTGTGTAACACCTACAAAAAAGGGCAAACACTTTTTAACGAAGGCTCCAATCCTTTCGGTGTGTTTTGCATCAATAACGGTAAAGTAAAACTCTCTCACCAGGGCGATGATGGCAAAGAACAGATCGTTCGTTTATTGAAACAGGGCGATGTAATGGGCTACCGCGCTTTACTGAGCGGGGAAAGATACAGTGCCAGTGCCGTGGCCCTGGAAGATACCCAGATCTGCTTTATCCCTAAAGACCTGTTTATCAATGTTTTAAAACATGATGCGAGTCTTGCTTTTGAAATGATGAAACTGCTCAGTGATGAGTTGCACAAGGCTGAATTAAAGATCACCCACCTCGCACAGAAACCGATCCGCGAAAGGCTGGCTGAAACCCTGTTATTTATCAAAGAAACCTACGGTTTTGAAGAAGACGGCATTACCCTCAATGTTCGTTTATCCCGTGAAGAGATCGCCAACCTGGTAGGTACTGCTACCGAATCTGCTATCCGCCTCCTGTCTGAATTTAAAAAAGACGGTATGGTAGAACTCGATGGCAAGAAGATCAAGATCCTGAAACACAAAGAACTGATCCGTACGGCTAACCTGCAGGATTAAGGCCTGACTCCCCCCCCTTTGTTTCCCATTGTTTTTAAAACATGATAAAAATCATGCACTCCCTTGAGTATCATCATATACGACCCCGTATTGAGAAGATATCTTGCAATAAAATTGACCATACATGTTGTTGAATGAATGGGATATTGATCTGGAGGAAAAAATGAGTCCCGTAGGACTTTGCAGTATCATAGAGAACAGGTGCCAGCCCGAGATCAATACTTCTATCAGGCATATTGACCATTATTTCACACAACTATCCGGAAACGAGATACCTGATTCAGTTATGGAACTGGTTCAGATCTTATACAGCAAACTCCAGGATGAAGTGCAGCATGTGTTCCGGAAAGAATCAGGGTTGATCTATCCGGGTATTAAAAAAACAGCAACAGGATTTTTTATAGAAAAAAAGGCATCAGACACGATAGAAAAAACGCAGCAGGTGATCAACAACCTGCTCCTCAAATTACGACAGCTGCTGAATAATTACGTAGTGCCTCCTGAGGCAAGTAAAGAATGGAAGGATTGTGTACATGAGTTTTACCAGCTCGAGATCAAGCTTCACCGCTGGATCTATATTGAGCAAAGCATGTTGTACCCGGCCATTACAAACAACCACAGGCTTTCACACAAAAACAAATAAGCCGTTTTAAAAACAGTGAATGGAAAAAATGACCACCTCTTCAGTAGCCGTGCAGTGTTATCATTGCGGGGAAGATTGTAAAAGCGATACAATACTGGCGCACGACAAATCATTCTGTTGCAGCGGCTGTAAAATGGTGTACGAGATCCTGGCACAAAACGATATGTGCGATTATTACAGCATCAGTAATAATCCCGGTACCAGTCAGCGGATAAAAGTGCGTGAAGATAAATTCAGTTTCCTGGATGATGAAAAGATCGGCGCATCGCTGATCCAGTTCAGGGATGATGGAAGAACGCATGTGAATTTTTATCTCCCGCAGATCCATTGCAGCAGCTGTTTGTGGTTGCTGGAGAACCTGCACAGGCTGGATGAAGCGGTCATCAGCAGTAAAGTGGATTTTGAAAGAAAAGAAGCAGATATTGTTTTTGATCACCGCAAAACATCGCTGCGTAAGGTGGCCGAACTGCTTACTGCCATTGGTTATGAGCCATATCTCAGCTTTAACGATATGGGTAAGCAGGTGCCCGGTGTTAATTCCTCAAAAATTTATAAACTGGGTGTGGCAGGTTTTTGTTTTGCTAATATCATGCTCATGAGTTTTCCGGAATACCTGGGTATTGATACCAAAGAAAGAAATCTTCTCTTCCTGTTCCGGTATGCCAATCTGTTTTTAAGCCTGCCTGTATTTTTTTACAGTGCTTCAGAATTTTATATCAGTGCCTGGAAAAGCCTCAAACACCGCTTTCTGAATATTGATGCACCGATCGTACTGGCCGTGGTCGTAACTTTTGGAAGAAGTGTTTATGAAGTATTAAGCGGAACCGGTGGCGGCTATTTTGATTCGATGAGCGGCATCGTATTCTTTATGTTAGCGGGCCGTGTACTGCAGGATAAAACCTATCGGCAGCTGAGCTTTGAAAGAGATTACACTTCTTATTTTCCGATCGCGGTAACAAAGATCATGGATAAGCATCATCAACCCGTTACCCTTCCTGAGATACAATTGAATGATACTTTGTTGATCCATAATGAAGAGCTGGTTCCTGCAGACGGTATACTCACCCGCGGTAAAGCACTCATCGATTATAGTTTTGTTACCGGCGAGAGTGTGCCTGTAGAAAAAGAAATGGGTGAAATTGTTTATGCAGGCGGAAAACAGCTAGGTAGCAATATTGAATTGCTTGTGATCAAAGAAGTGGCGCAAAGTTACCTCACCAAACTATGGAACAAAGAAGATGAAGCACCCGAAAAGACCTGGGAAAATTCCTTCGTACACCTGCTGAGCCGTTATTTTACCGTGATCCTTTTTTCAATTGCCGCAATAGCAGCTGTCTATTGGTATATGCATGATGTAACACGTGTATGGAATGTGATCACTTCTGTACTGATTGTTGCATGCCCCTGTGCCTTATTACTCAGTAATACCTTTACCAACGGAAATATCTTACGCCGTCTGGGCCGCAACCATTTGTATTTACGTAATGCACAGGTGATAGAAGATATTGCCCAGGCAGATTGTATTGTATTTGATAAAACAGGTACGTTAACCACAGGGCGGTATAATGATATTCAGTATGAAGGTGTCCCGTTAACGATAGAACAAAAAGAAAAGCTGGTGGCATTGGCTGCACAGTCAACCCACCCGTTGAGCAAAGCCATTGTACAATGGTCGGGACTGCGCCATACCAATAAAGTGATGGCCTACAAAGAAATTCCGGGTTACGGAATTGAGGGGATCGTGGATGGGCAGCTGGTATCATTGGGTTCGAGGGCTTTTGTGACCCATCAAAAATCAAATGCATCTGATGGCTCGGTTGTCTATATTTCTTATGAAGATGATGTGGCCGGCAAATTCAGTTTCCGAAACCAATACAGGGAGGATGTGCCGCAAATGCTGAAACGGCTCAGTAATAAATACCATATCGCGATATTAAGCGGGGATAATGCCGGTGAGAAAAACTTTCTGCAGGATCTGCTTGGCCCTCGTGCCGTGCTGCTTTTTAACCAGGATCCCCTGGATAAACTGAATGCGATCAAATTATTACAGGGTAACGGAAAAAAAGTGATGATGATCGGCGATGGACTGAACGATGCCGGTGCTTTAAAACAGGCCGATATCGGAATCGCTGTGTCTGAAAACAACAATCATTTTACACCCGCCAGTGATGCTATCTTATCTGCCGACAGGTTACCGGCACTTTACCGGCTGATCCGTTTATGCAAGGCCAATAAAAAGGTAGTGCTTGCGGCATTTGTTATATCAATTTTGTATAATATATTAGGATTATTCTTTGCAGTGCAGGGTGTGTTATCCCCCATGATCGCGGCTGTTTTGATGCCCTCCAGCAGTATCAGTATCCTGTTGATTACGTTTGGATTAAGTAATTATTTCGGGTCAAGACTTGCATTAAAATAAAACAATATATAAAAACATGACGAATGTCATGCGGATGCTTGAGCAAAATCATAGACCACCCTACGGGGCGACTATATTTTTACCGCGAATAATTTCTAAACTGCCATGAGTGTTATTATCATTTTACTAATTGCCAGCATATCTGTTGCTGCACTCTTTCTTGTCGCCTTTATATGGAGTGTCAAAAACGGGCAATTCCGGGATGAGGTATCTCCGGCAGTGAGGATTTTATTTGAAGATAAACCCAAGGTCAAAAAAGAGACCGGCGTGGTTATCGGGCCCAAGATCAAATAAGGACTTTCCAATAACTGTTTAATCACTATTTCTATACCTCAATTCAATCTGATGCAAATAGAAAAATTTTATTACGATAATAAGATCGTTAAGAATTTTGCTTTCGCCGCCATTTTATGGGGCGTTGTGGGTATGTTAGCCGGACTGCTTGCCGCTGTTCAGATCTATCTGCCTGCCGCTAATTTCGGCTTTCCAATGACCACGTTTGGCCGGGTACGTCCTGTGCATACCAATGCGGTCATCTTCGCTTTTGTAGGTAACGGAATCTTTATGGGCGTGTATTATTCATTGCAGCGTCTTTGTAAAACAAGGATGTTCAGTGATGCACTCAGTAAGATCCATTTCTGGGGCTGGCAACTGATCATTGTTGCGGCAGCGGTTACTTTATTATCGGGGTATACTACCGGTAAGGAATACGCGGAGCTGGAATGGCCTATTGATATCGCTATCACCCTGGTATGGGTTGTATTTGGTATCAATATGTTTGGTACCATCCTCAAAAGAAGGGAACAGCATCTGTATGTAGCTATCTGGTTCTTTATTGCCACCTGGATCACGGTGGCCATGCTGCATATTGTGAACTCTTTCGAGATCCCTTTCTCGTTCATGAAGAGCTACAGCTGGTATGCAGGTGTGCAGGATGCATTGGTACAATGGTGGTATGGACATAATGCCGTGGCTTTCTTCCTGACCACTCCTTACCTCGGTATCATGTATTATTTTATGCCGAAAGCGGCTAACCGCCCGGTATATAGCTATCGATTATCAATTATTCACTTTTGGGCGCTCATCTTTATTTATATCTGGGCGGGCCCACACCACTTATTATATACAGCATTGCCCGATTGGGCGCAGAGCCTGGGAACCGTGTTCAGTATCATGCTCATCGCTCCATCATGGGGTGGTATGCTGAATGGCCTGTTCACATTGCGTGGTGCATGGGATAAGGTTCGTGAAGATCCTATCCTGAAATTTATGGTGGTTGCCGTAACCTGTTATGGTATGGCCACACTGGAAGGGCCGTTGCTGAGTATCAAAAGTGTGAATGCGATATCGCATTTTACAGACTGGACCATTGCCCACGTGCACGTTGGTGCATTGGGCTGGAACGGCTTCCTCACATTTGGTGTGCTGTACTGGATCATCCCGAGAATTTTCAATACACCCTTATATTCTAAGAAATTAGCCACAACACATTTCTGGATCGGTACCATTGGTATTGTATTATATGCGATCCCGATGTATTGGGCAGGGTTTACACAGGCCATGATGTGGAAACAGTTTACCGATGATGGTACTTTAAAATATCAATTCCTTGAAACCGTAACCCATATCATCCCGCTGTATGTTACCCGTAGCATTGGTGGATTACTTTACCTGGTGGGCGTATTCATCATGGTATACAATATTTATAAAACAGTAAAAGCCGGAAGCCTGGTAGCTGATGAAGCTGCAGAAGCACCTGCATTGTCTAAAGAAGTAGATACACACGGAAAAGAATACTGGCACAAATGGATCGAAAGAAGGCCTATTCAAATGCTGGTGTTTAGCCTTATAGTAGTAGGTATTGGTGGTGCGCTGGAGATCATTCCAACCTTCCTCGTAAAAAGCAATATTCCAACCATTGCTGCAGTAAAACCGTATACACCACTTGAGTTGCAGGGACGTGATATCTATGTTCGTGAAGGCTGTTATTTATGCCATTCGCAAATGGTTCGTCCATTCAGAGATGAAGTGGCACGTTATGGCGAATACAGCAAAGCGGGTGAGTTTGTATACGACCATCCGTTCCAGTGGGGAAGTAAACGGACAGGCCCGGATCTGGCGAGGATCGGCGGTAAATATCCCGATAGCTGGCATTACAATCACATGCTGGAACCGCAAAGTATGAGTCCGGGTTCTATCATGCCTTCTTATTCATGGTTGCATGATAACCCGATCGATACGGCGATCACACCGGCTAAGATCAGGGCGATGCAAACCCTGGGCGTGCCTTATCCTGCCGGCTATGATAAAGTGGCCAATGCAGACCTGATGGCACAGGCCAATATGATCCGCATCAACCTTAAAATGGATAAGATCACAACCTCTCCCAATAAAGAGATCGTGGCATTGATCGCTTACCTGCAAAGAGTAGGAACGGATATCAAAATTCAGAATAAGATAGATGCTGCTACGCAGGAACTTTCAAAATAAAAGGATAAAACCAGGCATATGAAATTTGTAAACTATTTAGAAAAAATAAGCGGTGTTGATATTTATGCGCTTACTTCTTTTTCCATCTTTTTTCTGTTCTTCATCGCCATGGCTACATGGGCATGGAAAGCCGACAAACATATGATTGAAGAGATCAGCCGCATACCCTTAGATAATTGATCAACCTGTTTTCAGAATAAAACAACCGGATATGAAAATAGCCTCCTTGAAAAAATATAATGGATTACTCATGGCAGTAATCATTACAGTCATTTGTTCACTCCCCATGGGAGCATTTGCAGCCGGCCCGCCGGTTCCATCTGAAATGTCAAATACCCTGGCACAGATGCTGGTAGTGATCATTGCTGCGCTGTTACTGGTGATCGTTCTGCTGGCCAATGTTTTGGTAGGTGCTGCCGAAATCTATACACAGCGTTTTAAAGAAGCCAAAAAAAGCGGAGCATCAGGCGAAGGCGTGAAAGCGCTCACGGTACTGGTTTGCTGCCTGATCGGCTCTTCTGTTTTTGCAGCCGACGCACCTGCAGCTGCTGCACCGGTCGTTTCTTCTGCAGTAGAGTATGGCGGATTATCTGCCACCTCTTTTTATACCCTGATCTCTGTGATCGGGTTGGAAGTGATCATTATCCTCGGCCTCTTATATAACCTGCGGAGGATCCTTGCAAAAGAAGTAATGGCAACCGGAATTGAGGCAGAGGCCAAACATGCCAAATCATTCGATCTGGGCAAATGGTGGTGGGAAAAAGTAAACAGTATGCGCCCGGTACATGAGGAAGCCAATATCGATCTGGGGCATGATTATGATGGGATCCGCGAACTGGATAACCGTTTACCACCATGGTGGTTATATGGATTTTATCTCTGTATTATATTTGCCGTAGTATATCTCTATCGTTTCCATGTTGCACATTCAGCACCGTTGAGCAAGGAAGAATATACGATCTCGATGAATGAAGCTGCCGCTGCCAAAGAAGAATACCTGAAAAAAGCAGCCAATAAAGTGGATGAGACAAACGTTACTTATTTAACAGATGCAGCTTCTTTGGATGCAGGCAAGAAAATATTTACCACGATCTGCATGGCTTGTCACCTCGCAGATGGCGGTGGTTCTGTAGGCCCTAATCTTACCGACCAATACTGGATCCATGGCGGAGGGATCAAAGATATTTTCAAGACCATCAAATATGGCTGGCCCGAAAAAGGAATGAAGAGCTGGAAAGATGATTATTCACCTGTGCAGATTGCACAGCTGGCCAGCTTTGTAAAATCTTTACAGGGAACCAAACCTGCCAAAGCAAAAGAACCACAGGGTGTGATCTATGAAGAAACCGCTGCACCGGCGGCTGGCGCCGCAGATTCGGCGAAAAAAGCTGGTGCAGCTACAAAACCTGATGCCGGCGCGAAACAATAACGATGAGTGAGATCAAGCATATCAATGAACCGCTGACAGAGAATTTTCGTGACAGGATTGCTACCGTTGATGAATCAGGAAATCGTAAATGGATCTTCGCATATAAACCACATGGCAGGTTCACCAATATCAGAACCTGGTTAAGTGTGCTGTATTTTATTATATTCTTTGGTCTGCCGTTTATCTATGTAGATGGCAGGCCATTATTTTTATTTAACCTGCCTGCCGGTAAGTTCATCTTATTCGGCAAAGCTTTCTGGCCGCAGGATTTTTTCATTTTCGGGATCACGATGATCACTTTTGTGTTCTTCATCATCCTGTTCACAGCAGCTTTTGGCCGTTTGTTTTGTGGCTGGGCCTGCCCGCAGACCAATTTTATGGAAATGATGTTCCGTAAAGTGGAGTTCTGGGTACTGGGTGATGCGCCTGCGCAAAGACAATTAAAGAATGCACCCTGGTCAGGTGCCAAGCTCAGAAAAGTAGCGATGAAACATATCCTGTTCTTCCTGCTTTCTTTTATTATCGCCAATTTTTTCCTGGCGTATATCATCGGTATCAAAGAACTGGAGAAGATCATTGTTGAACCGGTTACGGAGCATATTGTAGGATTCAGTTCCCTGCTTATTTTCAGTGCTGTGTTCTATGCGGTATATGCATTTTTCAGAGAACAGGCCTGTACGGTGGTTTGTCCTTATGGCCGCTTACAAAGTGTACTGCTCGATAAGAACTCAATGATCGTTGCCTACGATTACAAACGTGGCGAACCACGTGGTATTGCCAAAAAAGGGGAAGAAAAACCATTGGGTGATTGTATTGATTGCCACAACTGTGTAAAGGTTTGTCCTACAGGGATCGATATCAGAAATGGTGTGCAGATGGAATGTGTGGGTTGCACCGCTTGTATAGATGCCTGTAACAATATCATGGATTCGCTTGAACGGCCCCGCGGGTTGATCCGTTATGCATCAGAAAATTCTATCGCAAATGGTGAGCCATTGCATTATACTACCCGGATGAAATTTTATACGGGTTTATGTGCACTGGTGCTTTGTCTGTTGAGTGTTTTACTGATGTCGAGAAAAGATATTGATGCCACCATCATGCGTACACCGGGTATCCTTTACCAGGAGCGGGGCGCAGATAGTTTATCTAACCTGTACAATATCAAACTGATCAATAAAACAGTAATGGACCATCAGCTTTATATAAAACTGGATGATGGCAACGGTAAAGTAGAAGTGATCGGTAAACCGTATATTCCCGTAGTAAAAGAAGGACAGGGTGCAGGATCTTTCTTTGTGGTACTGCCCAAAACAAGGGTACATAGCCGCAAAACAGAAATTAAGATGGACCTTTACAGTGAGAATAAGCTTGTGGCTTCTATGAAGACCAATTTTCTCGGGCCGGCTAATTAATAAGTATTAACCATTAAAACATTTTTTATGAGCTGGGGTAATAAATTAGTGATCGTATTTTTGGTGTTTGCAGGATTAATGGCCACCCTTGTGTACAAAGCTGTAAACACCAAATACGAACTGGTAAGTACGGATTATTATAAAGATGAATTGCGCTACCAGGATAAGATCGACGGTGTAAACAATGCAAATACGATCAGTAATATTTCTGTGAACCAGGATGAGACCCAGCTGGTGCTTGAACTGCCTAAAGAAATGAAAGGCATTAAAACAGAAGGCGAGATCTGGCTCTATTGCGGAAGCGATGCCAGCAAAGACAGAAAGATCCCTTTACAGGTAGATGAAGATGGCCGCCAGCTGATTGCCAAGAACAAACTTGCCAAAGGAAATTATCAACTTAAGCTTACGTACAAATCAGGCGGCAGTAATTATTACAGCGAAAAAAACCTGACCGTAAACTAAGCGAATGTTTCAACTCATCCTTACCGGTTGTTTACTGGGTGCAGTAAGTAGTCTGCACTGTGTAGGTATGTGTGGCCCTATTGCTTTGTCATTGCCGGTTCATTATCTTCCCCCTCAGCAAAAAACTTTCGGAATTTTCTTATACAATACCGGCCGGATAACCATGTATGCTTTGCTCGGTTTACTGTTCGGTTTTGTTGGGCGCCAAGTGTACCTGGGTGGTTTTCAAAAAACTTTTTCCATTGGCCTGGGTAGTTTACTCCTGTTGGTGCTACTCCAGTCAGTTTTCAACATAAAAATATTTCCTGAAAAATGGATTCAAAAACCCACCCGTAAACTGCAACAGTTTATCAGCCGCTATATGCAGCAGAAAAAACTATATGGCTTATTTGTTTTGGGTGCAGCCAATGGCTTGCTTCCCTGTGGTATGGTGTATTTTGCCATTACAGGTGCCATGGCGGCAGGCAATGTGGCAGGAGGCGTGGTGTTCATGGCAGCTTTTGGGGCAGGCACTTTCCCGGCCATGTTTGCGCTGAGTTTTTTTGGTTCCATGATCAGCCTGCAGGTGCGCAATACCATCAAAAAAGCCGGTCCTTACGTTTTGTTTGTTATGGGTATTTTGCTCATTCTCAGGGGACTCAGCCTCAATATTCCGTATATCAGTCCGTTCATTCCCGGTTCGTTTGAGAATGTGGTTCCCTGTCATTAATGGCTTTAACAGTTTCTTATTAAACCCTTGACATTTTTTTCCATCTATTAAAAAGATCTTTGCATCAGGCAACGCAGAAACAAGGCCGGGTATCTATAAAGAAAGGAACAAAAGGTATTTGGAAAGGTTTAACAGATAGGATGAAACCAATGGCACAGGGTTTGCGTTAATAGATAGTATAAACACGAAAGTCTCTTACAATTTTCTCATAAGCAGTTAGTTTTGGTTGCGGTCCCGATTTCCATCGGGACCAATTTTTTTACAACCCTTCCCGCAGCAATTTCCGGAAACTATAGAGGAGTGCCAGTAAACATCCGGCACTGTCGGCTGCAATATCCCATACTTCAAAAGAGCGGTTGGGGATCCATTGATCCTGTACAAATTCCATGATCGTTCCATAAACAATTCCCGCAAGTGTAATAAGTATGAAATACTTTTTCTTATCCGGTAGGAGCAAAGAAGATCTTTTGAAGGGGAAAGAAAATAAAAAACAAAGGATTCCGAAAAGGGTAATATGTATCCATTTATCGGCGTGAATGAGTGCGAGCCAGGGATATTTGGGAATGGTGGAGCCGGGAAGGCAAAGTAATATAAGGCTTAGGATAAACCAGATAATAGCAGGGATAAACGGATGGAATCTCAATGGAAAAAATTCAGAACCGAAGATATTTTTTATTACCCAACTTTACCCAATACATACATCTGGTCCATACTTGGGGTGGGACTTCCACCTTTTTTCTCAAGGGTAATGGCGAAGGCTGCGGCAGCAGGAATATTCTTCATTTTGCAAAGGCCCGTACAGGCATCCATTACACCGGCATCAACAGGCTTGCCGTCTACAATGGCCCATAACTGGTATTGTTTGCCTTCGGCGGCTTGCGGTAATTTATTAGGGAGAAGATAAACGTCTTTTGATTTACTGTCCCAGAACACAGTAGCCAGGCTATTCTCTTTTCCGGCCACACCCTGCATAGATACTTTGATCATGGCAGGATCGGTCATCATTTGCATATTGTTATACAGGTCCAGGGCTTTGGTCTGCATATTCTGGTTCTCTGCAATCAGACTGTTTTTTTCTATCAATAACGCCTGATAGGCGGTGGAAGAAGATTTGAACTGGTTATAGAAATATACATTCAGTGCGGCACTGGCTACCAGGAGGATCACAGAAGCGGCTGCAACCCAACGGCTCCATCCAAAAGCAACGACGCTGGCTTTACGTTCCCCTTTTTTAAATTCAGGGTCCAGTGTGGTAAACAAAGCTTCTTTTACATGGGCAGGTGGGGCCACAGCAGAAGCCAAAGCCTGTTGCTCAAGGGATGCTTCAAATGCATCGATAGCCTGCTGTACCTCGGGGTACTGCGCGGCCATCTGCTCAAGTTCGGCAGCTTCCTGTGCATCGGCCATGCCTAACACATAGCTTTCGATCACACCACTTTCTATGTAAGCCTTGATATCCACTTTATGGTTTAATAATTTCTCTTAATTGAATCAATGCGGTCCGTAACCTTGTTTTTACCGTTCCCAGCGGCATATTCAGCATTTTGGCTATCTCATCCTGTGTATAACCCTGAAAATAAGATAATTCAACCAACACCCTGTATTCCTCCTTCAGGTTATGTACCAGTTTTCTCAGGCCTATATGGTCTGTTTTGGTTTCACTGCTGCCACCTGCTGTATGTACGTCCTCTGTTAACTCACGGTTTTGGCGGCTGTTCTGAAAACCCTTGCTCCGGATGGTGTCAATAGACGCATTACGGGCAATATTCAGCATCCAGGTAAATAATCGGCCTTTGCTGCTGTCGTAGCTGTCTATCTGCTTCCAGATCTTCACAAAAACCTCCTGCAACACATCGTTTGCCAGTTCCTCTTCGGTTACTATGTTTCGGATAATAGATAGCAGTGCCCCTGAATAATTATCATAGAGGTAACTGAATACATGACGGCTCCTTTGCCGGAGCAGTTGTACCAATTCGGGTTCGCTATATTTTGTAACTACTTCCAAAAGCAGGGTAACTTGGGTTCAAGGTTGAACTATATACGGGAAAATATTGCCGGCGGATTTATCCAACCAGGGCTTTGTACGCCTCAGCGTCCAAAAGTTCACCAACACTGGCCGTATCGGCTACGGTCATTTTGATGATCCAGCCTTCTCCATAAGGGTCGGTATTGACCAATTCAGGCTTTTGAGCCAGTACGGCATTTTGTTCGGTGATGGTGCCTGCAATAGGTAAGAACAGGTCACTCACGGTCTTTACTGCTTCCACAGTACCAAAAACTTCTTCACCGCTGAGTGTTTTGCCCATTGCAGTGATATCCAGGTACACAATATCGCCCAGTTGATCCTGTGCATAATCGGTAATGCCAATAGTGGCAACATTTCCGTCTAAACGGATCCATTCGTGGTCTTTTGTGTAGCGGAGGTCTGCGGGAAAATTCATAAGATAGTTTTTAGTATTGCAAATATTAGATAAAATTCGATTGAACGGAATTAATTGTGCCAACACTATTCAGTTAAAAAGGAATCGTGTAAAGTTAAAAGTCACTCTTAACTACCTCAAAACCCCTGCTGCTCAAAATACAATAACACATGGTCCTTGATAAAGTTTTCCTGCTCGGGAAGTACCATAACGGGTAGTTCTTTTACCTGTTTATAATGGGGCCATCCATCAGGGTCATGCCCTTCCAGCAGATAATAACCGCTTTGGCTGAGCACCCTGCATACGGCAACATGCATCAGGTCCTGCTTCTGCTCTTTGGAGATATTTTCCTGCATAAAGCCTGTTTCCTGCATGCCTATCAGGAATAAAACGGCTTCCAGATCGGGTTTTTTGCCAAAACGCTCCACTAATTTGGCCTCGAGCCCCCACCACCGCTGTTGTAAATCGTCTGAAATGAACATATGCGCAAAGGTAAACGGCAGAACCATGCCATCATCACTCCGCAAAAGTTATCTTTGCGCAAAATTGAACTGATATGTTACAGGTGAGTGTATTGCGCAACAATACAGAAGAAGTTAAAAAAAGGCTGGCCGTAAAGCAATTTAAACAGCCGGAGATCGTGGATGCCGTGATCGCACTGGACGATGAGCGTAAAAGGCTGCAGGCTGAATTTGATCATACCCAATCCAAGGTAAATGCCGCTTCCAAAGAGATCGGTAAACTGATGGGGCAAGGCAATAAAGAAGGGGCAGAAGCCCTGAAATCAGACGTATCAGGCTGGAAAACCAGTCTGGAACCACTGAAAGAACAGATGGCATTGGTTGAGAAACAATTGCTCGATACGATCGTGGTATTACCCAACCTGCCCAGTCCGGAGGTACCCGAAGGCAAAACACCCGAAGAAAATGAAGTAGTAAGGGAAGGTGGTAAGAAACCCAATCTTCCGGAGGGTAGTGTGCCGCATTGGGACCTGATCAAACAATACGACCTGGTAGATTTTGAGACCGGCGCCAAAATAACCGGTAGTGGCTTCCCTTTATATAAAGGAAAGGGTGCCAAACTGCAAAGGGCTTTGGTGCAGTATTTTCTGGATTATAATACCGCTGCGGGCTATACAGAATACCTGCCGCCATTTATGGTAAATGAAGCCAGTGCTTTTGCTACCGGGCAGTTGCCTGATAAAGAAGGGCAGATGTACCATGCCACGGCTGATAATTTTTACCTGATCCCTACTGCCGAAGTTCCGGTTACCAATATTTACCGCGATACTATTTTAAAGCAGGAAGAATTGCCGGTTAAGATGACGGCATATTCACCCTGTTTCAGAAGAGAGGCCGGTAGTTTTGGAAAAGATGTACGAGGCCTGAACCGGGTACACCAGTTTGAAAAAGTAGAGATCATACAGATCGTTGAACCCGAAACCAGTTATGCGGTGCTGGATCAGATGATCCAGCATGTAGAAAAATTATTGCAAAGCCTGGAACTGCCCTACCGTATTCTCCGCTTATGCGGTGGCGATATGGGTTTTACCAGTGCTATCACGTATGATTTTGAAGTATTCAGTGCCGCACAGGAACGCTGGCTGGAAGTGAGTAGTGTAAGTAATTTTGAAGGTTACCAGACCAACCGGATGAAATGCCGCTATAAAGATGAGAATGGAAAGATCCAATTACTGCACTCTCTGAACGGAAGCTCTTTAGCCCTGCCAAGGATCGTGGCCTGTTTGCTCGAGAACAACCAGGAAGCAGACGGCATCCGTTTACCGGAAGTGATGCATAAATATTTTGGTGCAGAAAAAATATCCAAATAATACCTCTGTGTAACGCTGTGCTTCTCCGTGGCCTCTGTGTTGAAAAATTAGATACATCATTTCTCTACGTATTCTTTTTCAACACAGAGCTCACAGAGGTATGGAGTTTCACAGAGCGGCTGCCGAAAGAGTGTGGAACAATGAATAAAGGCATTGACTTCAACATTCAAAATTCCTTGTTCAGTATTCATGATTCACTTCATCTCCGTATCTCCACCTTCGTTCCCACCGGTAACATCGCAAACAGCTCTTCAATATATTTATTCTTGGTACTGATACACCCTTCTGTCCAGTTACGGTATTGATCGATCGCAAAATCTTCATGGGGCCAGGTACCGTGTATGCCGATGTCCCCGCCAATTTTGGCATCTGCCGGAATGATGCCCTGTGCTTTTCTTTGATTGAATTTCTGATAGCTTTCCTGTGTAGGGTAATCGATCAGCATGAACGAATCCCATTTCTCATGTTTGCGTTTATAGGTAATATGAAAGATACCTTCCGGTGTTCTTCTGTCGCCCTGCATCATCTTATCACCGATATCTGCATTCCCAAAAACAACCGGGTAAGTAGCCAGCCATTCCCCGGTTGAATCATACACCTGCAATTCATACTTGCTTTTTACAACCATTACCGCATAGGTGTACTTACCAATGAAGTGAAGGTTGGTGTAAGATTTTTTTCGGAAAGAAGTTTGTGTAAACACGAGTAAACCCAATAATGGAAGATACAGGGGAGCTTTCATGGCAGAGGTTTTATTTGAAAGCAAACTATGGGATCTGAATGTTGTGGTTGGGTTAATTCACCAAAAATTAAGTTAATGCCTCATTAATGTAAGCAGCGTATTTGAAACGTCATTGCGAGGAACGAAGCAATCTGAGTTTCGAATATTAGTGAGCTTGATACGGTGAGTGATAAAAAAATACAAGCCCCCGATTGTTTTGTAGCAATTTTTGCTTAATTCCTCGCAATGACGGGCGCCCCTTGGAAAAGGGGCGCGTAGAATATAACAACATGAGAAATAAAACGAGTTCTACCAGTTACTGAAGCGGATACCTACTGTGTAAGGATATTGCTCAACACGGGTCACATCTTTTTGTAAACGGTTAAGGCTGTAACTACCGTATAAGCGTATCGGCCCCAACCCCAGTTCTCCGATAGCAGCTACGCGCCAGGGTTCAAAATTGAAATCGCCTTTGATCTTTTGTTTACCGCGGTCACCGCTGATCTGCTTGTTACGGCTGTTGGTTAAATAACCCGCACTGATACCGGCGCTGAAACTGAGTCCCCTGCGGCTGTCTGGTGTAGTATTGAAATTCAGCATAACCGGAATGGTTAAATACTCCACATATAATTTGTTCTTCGTAAAGCCAATGGAATCATTGAATACATAAGGCTGTGGGTCTTTCCGAAAACTCAGGCGAGTATCAAAACGGTAATTGTACATTTCAAGACCCAGACCGTATTTCAGGTTTACCACATGACTGATCAGGTTCAGTTTCTGCATAAAGAACCAGATGTTTACATTGCTTGATTTTCCGTTGATCAGTTTGTAACTGTTCTGGTTCACCGGGCCATCTGCAGGACGTAAGGTCTTAAAATAACCACCTGCCTGTGCAGCAGTATAATCGGTATTGTCGCGCATGTTTGCAAAGCCCAGGTCCATGATCCACCAGTTGGTACTCACATTGCTTCTTTTTCTCGGGCGGCGTTCTACACGCAATTCGTACGTGTTATTACGGCGGCTTTCTGTTGGTTCAGAAACGGTATTACCTTTTTTCTTGATGATGATAAAATTGCCCACTTTCACGGTATCTGTGTTATTGGTGGTACTGTCTTTCTGGGCAAATCCTGTTGCAGTTAACGATGCAAGCGTTAATAAACATACTAAGCGTTTCATATCTTTTCTTTTTCCTGTTATTTTAATGACCGTGTGTTTGACGGCGTAGCACTCTCGGTTTTATCTTCTTCCTGCTGTTTTGCCTTTCCGCGAAAAAGGCTGCCGGCTTTACGGAAAAAACCACGGAGTTTATCTTTATTGATCTCTAATGAACCGAGGTAAAGACTTTTCTTCTCATCCTCGGTATCGAGTTCTTTGTAAACGGTTTGTTGTGCGAGATGATCTGTGTTATCGGACGCATCGGGTTCACTGGTTCTGATCATGTCTGCATTGGCAAGTGTTGCATTGGCCGATGGGACCTTTTGATTGAAAGATTGTTTTTCAACCGGTTCAACTGCGTTGGTGATAATGTCTTCTCTTTTTAAACCACCTGATACAGTTTCTGAACTGTTGGGAACAGAAATATTATTTGCGATCAGGTCATTGTTGTTTACAGCCGGTGATGGTACACCATCCTTATTCTTATCTGAAACAGGTTGCACACCTGCTGTAAGGGTAATATCAGCGCTGTTTTCCTTCGGTAATATTTTTGGATCCGCATTTGCTGCTGCAATATTTCCTCCGGTGTTTTTTTCAGAAGCAGGATCATTCTTTAATTCGAGTTTGGCGGTATCCCGGCTGGAAGCTTTATCAGATGGTAATACGGTCCATACCAATACCGCCAAACCGATCAAGGCAGCAGCTACGGCTATTCTCTGCCAGCGTAAATAGAAAACCGGTTTTTCTTTCTCTTCTTTCCGGTAGAGAGAAGATTTATCCGGGAAAACAATGAGCTCAGGCTGTAAACGGGTTTGCTTCAGTAAAGTGAATGATTCCTGTAAAGCAGGATGCTGTAAAACAAAAGTTTCTACTTTCTCTTTTGCAACAGCGTCCAGTTCATTATCTACATATAATAAAAACTGTTCTTCATGATTGTGGAGGTTGATCTCCGTGGCTTCATTCCTGTAAAGATTTTCTTTCCCCTCAAATAAAACAGGCTCATCATCAGGTAAGCGCATTTGCAACAACATATCCAACTCTATGGCAAGGCCGGGATTTGCCTGGGCAAACTGTTCAACAGCTTGCCTGTCAGCAGCAGACAGCTCTCCGTCTACATACAGCAGGAAAAACTCCTCGTAATTATGTTGGTTAATGTTCATTTTTCGTTTTTTATCTCACGTTTTCCGGACTCACTAAATATTCCCGTAAGGTTAACCTTGCCCTGTGCAGGTAAACTTTTACCTGGCTTTCATTCAATCCCATGATCTGTCCGATCTCTTCATAACTATACCCTTCATAATCTTTCAGCATCACCAGGCTTTTCTGTGTTTCATTCAGGCGGTTCAGGGCTTCCATCAGTGTTTTTTTCAGGTTGCTGTTGGTTGACGGGCTCTGAACCTTGCTGTTTTCCGAAAACTCATCCTTTAGCTGGATCCTTTTCACTTTCCGTATATGGTCGATCATCTGGTTATACGCAACGGTAAAAAGATAAGATTTTGATTTGTCTGCTTCTACTGCCTCCCTGTTTCGCCACAATTTCTCAAATGCGGTCTGCACAATATCGCGGGCATCCTCTTCATGGCGAAGATTCTTCACAATGAAGCGGTACACATTATCTGCGTATTGGCTCACACATTGGTTATATTCTTTTTCCGTCATAAGCAGTCTGGATGCTTCGGTTATGTTGCTTTCTAAAGGGTTATACGCACCGGTAGGCCTTTTGTTACAGTGCAAAGAAAAAAAATCCTGCGTGATTTACGCAGGATCAGGTTATTTATAAGGTAGATGCGATCAGGTGATTGATGGAATTGACCGGTATTTCACCCTTATTGCCGGATTTAATGACCGGTTCGGGCTTTTCGCGGCAGCAAACCTTCTCTTTTTCGGCCTCATTCAGCAAAAAACTGAGAAAAGCAATGGAGATCAGTGCCAGTGCCGTAAGCAGGAAAGCGGGTTTGAGCTTCATACAGTTTGGTTTCGTGTTTACGAAATTAATCCTATTTGGCACCCGCAGGATGAACAAAAAGTTAAGTACTCCTTAATAATTGATCACCTGTTCCTGGATCGTTTGCGGTATTTCCCTCCATTCGTATTGCTGGTTGCGGAGCTGGGGTTCAAATCCTGCTTCACGGATAGCATCCTGCATGGTCTTATAGGTAAAACGGTGTGGCGCACCGGCGGCACTTACCACATTCTCCTCGATCATGATACTGCCAAAATCATTGGCTCCTGCATGCAGACAGATCTGTGCGGTCTGTTTACCTACGGTTAACCAGCTTGCCTGGATATTCTTCACATTCGGTAACATGATACGGCTGATCGCGATCATACGGATATATTCATCCGGTGTGGTCAGGTTATGAACACCTCGGATACGTGCCAGTAAAGTATCAACATCCTGGAAGGTCCATGGGATAAAGGCCAGAAAACCTTTGGCATCAGCCGGTTTGAGGCTTTGTATCTCTCGGATCCGTACCAGGTGAATAAATCTTTCTTCCAGTGTTTCCACATGCCCAAACATCATGGTGGCACTGGTGGTAATATTCAATTTATGGGCCTCGTGCATCACAGCCAGCCACTCATCAGCACCGCATTTACCTTTTGAGATCAACCTGCGTACACGGTCAACCAGGATCTCAGCACCGGCACCGGGTAAGGAGTCCAGTCCGGACTCTTTCAAAGCTTTCAGTACATCGTGGTGACTCATCTTCTCCAGCTTGGCAATATGCGCCACTTCGGGTGGCCCCAGGGTATGTAATTTAATGGTTGGGAACTCCTGCTTTATGGCACTGAAGGTTTTGGTATAAAATTCCAATCCCAGTTCAGGGTGGTGCCCGCCCTGTAACAATAACTGGTCGCCGCCAAATTTGAGGGTTTCTTCAATTTTCCTGCGGTAGGTGGGCATATCCGTGATATAGGCTTCCGCATGTCCGGGTACCCGGTAAAAATTACAGAATTTGCAATTGGCGATACACACATTGGTGGTATTCACGTTGCGGTCTATCTGCCAGGTAACTTTTCCGTGAGGCACCTGTATCTTCCTCATTTCATCCGCTACATTCATGAGCTCGGCAAGGGGGGCATGTTCAAATAAAAACATCCCTTCTTCTACGCTGAGAAATTCAAAATTGAGTGCTTTCTGGTATAGATCCGCTAATTGCATATTGTCCCATTTTTAAAAGACAACAAAGGTAGGAGGATAAGGTTGATTGCTGCTGCATCGGGTGTCTATTATTTGTTGTCCTTATCAGTAACCGTTCATCTATCCAAAGCAACCCGGCATATATAATGGCCGTTTTCTTGGGTAATTCAACGTATTTTCAACCTGCATGAAACGAATCTGTATTGCTGTTGCCCTGCTTTGCCTGGCATTTGCCGGCATTGCACAGGAAGAATTTGTTCTTCCGCAGGCAAAACTGCTTGCCCGTTTCCCGTTTACCCAGTTAAGTGGTGGTATTGTGATCGTAAAGGCGCAGATCGATAATTTTCCGGATACCCTCAATTTTGTATTTGATACCGGCAGCGGCGGCATCTCGCTAGACTCCACCACCGCCGATTATCTGAAAGTAAAGCTTGTAAAAACAGAAAAGACCATCCGGGGTATCGGTGGTATCAAAACGGTTGATTTTTCCAATGATCATACCCTGAAATTCCCCTCCTTACAGACCGCGCACCTCGACTTTCACATTAACGATTACGACCTGCTGACCAGTGTTTACGGAATCAAGATAGACGGGATCATTGGGTATAGTTTTCTCAGAAGGTATATCGTAAGGCTGGATTATGATAACCTGGTGATTGAGGTATTCTCACCCGGATCAATGAAATATCCAAGGGGTGGTTATCTGTTAAAACCCAATTTTTCTACTTTACCCCTGCAGTCGGCCGTTGTTTCTGATGAACGGGCGGTTTTCAGCCGGTTTATTTTTGATACGGGGGCGGGCCTGAGTTTTCTTCTTTCAAAAGATTTTGTGGACGACAGCCTTGTTTTCAAAAAAAGCCGCAAATTCTACCCTACACAGGCAGAGGGATTGGGGGGAAAGCGGCAAATGAGCATTGGTGTTGCCAAAGAAGTGAAGATCGGCCCGTATAAATTCAAAAGGGTGCCTGTGCATGTTTTTGAGGATGAGTACAATGTTACTTCCTATCCTTTGCTGGGCGGATTGATCGGTAATGATATTCTGCGCCGGTTTAATGTGATCCTGAACTATCCAGAGCAGAGTATCTTTCTCAAACCGAATTCTCATTATATCGAACCGTTCGACTATTCTTATACAGGATTGGGTATTTACCTGATAGATGGCGAGATCCGGGTAATTGATATCATGCCGGGCTCTCCGGGCGATAAAGCCGGTTTTTTGCCGGGGGATATTATTTTTTCCGTGGAATCCAATGCCTCAAAAAATATACAGGCCTACAAGAATATGTTCCAGAACAGTATTGGCCGGATGCGGGTGGTGGTGTTTCGCGACCAGAAGCCGATCGTGCTTACGATAGATATAAAAGATATCCGCAAATAAACATTCCTGCGCCTGTTTTTCGGCTTTCACCTATTTTGCACCTTCGTTCAATTGAAATTATGATCCATTATAATCGATTTGTGTTAGATAATGGCTTGCGGGTGTTGGTTCATGAAGACCATTCCACACCTATGGCTGTGCTGAATATTCTGTATGATGTGGGTGCGAGGGATGAGAACCCGGCACAAACCGGCTTTGCACATCTGTTCGAACACCTGATGTTTGGCGGAAGTGTGAATATCCCGGATTATGATGAGCCCCTGCAAAGAGCCGGTGGTGAAAATAATGCCTATACCACCAATGACCTCACCAACTATTATTGCCAGCTACCCGCAGAAAACCTGGAGACCGCATTCTGGTTAGAAAGTGACCGTATGCTGAGCCTTGCCTTCAGTGAGAAAAGCCTGGCCGTACAGAAGAAAGTGGTTTGCGAAGAATTCAAAGAACATTATATCAATAAACCTTATGGTGATGTGTGGCATAAGATGCGCGAACTGGCGTATACAACACATCCTTACCGCTGGCAAACCATTGGCCGGGAATTAAGCCATATAGAAAATGCGCATATTGATGACGTGAAAAATTTCTTCTTCAAACATTACCGTCCGGTAAATGCTATTATGGTGGTTGCCGGAAATGTTGAGCTGGAGAATATAAAACGCCTTGCAGAAAAATGGTTTGGCGGTATACCGATGGGTGAAAAATATATACGTAACCTGCCACAGGAGCCAAGACAAACAGAAGCCCGTCATTCAGATGTATATGCCAATGTTCCCCTCGATGCTTTTATCAGAACCTGGCATATGGATGCACGTTTGCAGAAAGGATATTATGTGATGGACCTGGCTACTGAAATTTTAGGCGGTGGGGGTTCGTCAAGATTGTTCCAGTCATTGGTAAAAGAAAAACAGCTGTTCTCCAACCTCGACTGTTATCATTTTGGCAGTACCGATAAAGGGCTGGTTGCTATCGAAGGCAAACTGGTAAAAGGTGTTAAAATGGAAGATGCTGCCAAAGCGGTTGATGAGGAGATCGAAAAGATCCAGGCAAACAAAGTAAGCGACCTGGACCTGCAGAAAGTAAAGAACAAAACAGAAAGCGTGATCGCATTTGAAGATATGGGTGTGATGAGCCGCGCCAACAGCCTCGCTATGTATGAATTGCTGGGCGATGCTGAAATGATGAACACGGAGCTGGAACGCTACCATGGCATAACGGTGGATGATGTACAACAGGAATGCAAAGAAGTCTTTAGAAAAGATAACAGCAATACAATATTTTATCACAGTAAGTAATCATGATGTTAAACAGAAAGAGTGCGCCGGAAATTGTTGATGCAGTAAATATGAAACTGCAGTTAAAACCTTATGATCATTTTACCCTGGATAATGGCGTGCCTGTATACAGCATTGATGCCGGTGCCCAGGAAGTATTGCTGGTGGAATGGGTGTTCTATGCAGGAAACTGGTATGAAGAAAAAAATATTGTGGCAGCTACCACCAACTTCATGCTCAAGAATGGTACAGCCAAAAGAAAAGCTTTTGCTATTAA
>CBHRAM010000012.1:0-24975 GCA_966076165.1 uncultured Chitinophagaceae bacterium | reverse complement strand
ACTGGCTGGTGCAGAAATTGACTCATTTCCATACACACGATTCGGATCATATCCATATCAAGCAATCAAAAATTGACATAAAAAAACCATCCTGATATAGGATGGTTTTGCATGATTGCCGGATCTGCCGGACAAACCATGTTGAATTAGTTATTAGGGCCAACAACACCTTTCTTAGCTGTATCAGTTGCAGCTTTGGTGGTGTCGATTGCGGCTGGCTTAGCAGTGTCTTTAGGTGCAGCAGCAGTATCTGTAGCCGGTTTAGCGTCGTTGCCGCTTCCGCAGCTTGTTAACATGCCCGCAGTTGCGATAGCAAGGATGACAAAGAGTTTTTTCATGACTAGTTAGTTTAGGGTTTAGGTAGTAATATTAATGTTTTCCTGTTTAATTACAAAAATATTTACTGCAAAACATTATATTTAATACCACTTTAAGCATGTGAGAAATATATTAAATATAATCGTACTCTGTTGTCTGTGCGTGACTACCGTGCAGGCCCAAAAGCCAAAGCTGATGCTGCCCATTGGCCATACAGACGAGATCTTATGTGCTCAATTCAGTCCTGATGGTAAGAAGGTCGTAACCGGATCCATTGATAAGACCCTTAAAATATGGGATGCCCAGACGGGTGTACTATTAAGCAATTTAAAGAGCCATTCAGATAATGTAACGGATGTTTCGTTTAGTCCGGATGGAACAAGGATCCTAAGTGTTTCTCTCGATGGAACGGCTAAATTATGGGATGCTATTAACGGAATCCTGCTTTTTACTTTAGCTGATCCCTGGGGGCACAGTTTATTTACAGCCAGCTTCAATAAAGATGGAACAAAATTTATCACTACTACTAAACGCAACCCGATTGGGTATACAGATCCGAAATCACTTGCGGCCGTAAATATATATGATGTGGCCAGTTATAAAGTGATCAACAGGATCGAGGTTTCGGCTCTTTATGCAAAATTCAGTCCTGATGAAAAATCCATTCTTTGCTGGGGAGGAAGTGTAAAGGGGCTGGCGGTCTGGAATGTGACGGTGCCCGGTGGAAAACTGATTGGCTCGCCATTGCTCATTAACAATTTAACACAGCAGAACGATGTGGTAACGGCAGGCTTCTCTCCCGATAGTACCATGGGCTATTGTGTTCTTAAGAAACACGCTTTATGGGAATATGGTTTGTATTTATGGAAAATAAAAAAGCAGAGCCTCTATACCGATAAATACAGGATTGCCACGAAATCTTTTTTCGAAAAAAATAACCGCGCGGGCCTGGCACTGATCACTGCTGAAAACCGCGATCAGGCAGTGTTAACCGAATCAGATAATATATTCGAACCGGATTTGCATTTTAAGGATTCGGTAAGCTTTGTAAACTTCAGCCCTGACAATCAAAAACTGGTGATTGGATCCGCATCAGGCACAACGGTGGATGTATATAAACTGATAAAGTTCCCCGGTAAGCCTGAAAAAAATGATAGCCTCGTTTTTCAGAAAAAAATTGTTCCGAGAGATGGTTCGATCAGCATGGTGTCATTCAGTCCGGATAGTAAACGAATGATCTCTTCTCACGAGAATAAATCATTGATCTGGGATCTGAGCCCGGATAAAACCATTCCACTTGGACAGGTCGAGTTCTTTGAACCGGTTTCTATGGCCCGCTTTAATAACGATGGGTCTAAGATCCTTGCCGTACCGGCCAGTACGTATGCCCAAATATGGGATGCCAATACTTATGAATTTGTTTCTGAACTTTCGGGGCATACTTCCACGACGTATTCTCAGGAATTCAGTCCCGATGGAAAATATTTACTTGCCGCTACCGGAAGATCTCCCATGATCTGGGATAACAATAACGGACAATTGGTAAAAATATTCGCTGGGGAGAATAAACATACAGACGAGGTTAATTATGCGAAATATAGCCCGGATGGAAAACTGGTGATCACCGCTTCTAATGATCTTACCGCAAAAATCTGGAATACAGCATCAGGAAAATGGATCACTGATCTGACTGGACATGCAGACGCTGTATTATATGCCGCATTCAGCAGGAATAGCAAGCGTATTGTCACCACATCATCAGACAGTACAATTGGATTGTGGAATTGGGACAGTGTTTTACAAAAAGTCAAATTGATCAAATTATTAAAAGGACACAAGGGCGTACCCAGGATTGCTTTATTTAGTAAAGATGGTAAAAAACTAGTAACGGTTTCTGCAAACAAAGACCAGATAAAGATGTGGAATGCGGATAATGGGGAACTGCTGTTTACTATCGAAAGCAAAAAAAATCCCAAATTATCAAAACAGATTGGTGATTCTATCATGTCAGTTTTGTTCAGCCCCGACGATAAACAGTTACTTACCACATCCTACTCAAAAGATGGGTTATATGGAAAGGGGCCACAGATCTGGGATGTAAATGATGGCCATTTGATATCCCACGCAGATTTGTATCATGTAACAAGTGAAGTGATGGCCCGCGGTCGCAGAGAAGAAGATGATGAAGCAATGGATGCGGTGCAGGGAGCCTGTATCGCTTATTATAGTCCGGACGGTAACAGGATCCTTTATTTGTCGAATACCATAACCTATGGTATAGGATACGGTATCAACGGGGGCAGGATCGTAGATGCCAAAACCTTTAAAACACTTGCCCGTTTAAAAGGTCTGGGGGGATTACACCAATTTGTAAACGATGTATCATTCAGTTCAGACGGAAGCCATGTGGCTCTTGCTTTTGTAGATAACACAATAAGGGTGTTTGATATGGCCACGGGCAATAAAAAGTATGATCTCGAAGGCCATAGCGGCGATGTGTTTACTGCTATGTTTTCTCCCAATAACAAATACATTGTATCCAGTTCGGAAGACAATACGTTTAAAAAATGGGACGCAGCAACCGGTGAGTTGCTGTATACTTTTTTTGCGGTTGACAGTTCAGACTACCTGATACTGGATAAATATGAGCGATTTGATGGCACACCGGCAGCCAAAGAATTACTGTATTTCAGCTGCGGAACAGAAATGATCAAACTGGAACAGTTTGAAACCTTAAGTTGGGAGCCTGATCTTGTTAAAAAAATATTGAAACTTAACAAAGAACCGATCACGGCAAGAAAGATAAGTGAAATTGATATCTGTAATGTTACGCCGGAAGTTATCCATACCCCTTCTCCAAACGGGCCCTACAAATATCTCATCATACCCCAGAAAGGAAAACTGGGTGAGGTGGAGGTGTTTGTAAATGATAAGATCATAAAAGTATATAAGCCTGCCGGTCTGAGCACTATACCCCAGGGGTATGTGCTGCAGTTAGACAGTATGTATGTTGCTTCGTTTTTCTCCAATATTGCCAACAATACGGTCATGGTCAGGGCAACCACAGAAAATGAGGCAATGACATCAAGGGGTGTAACACTTGTATCGCATAATGAGGTCAAAAAAAAGAATACGCCCAATATGTACATAGTGAGTGTGGGTATCAATGATTATAAAGGGAAAGCTATTCACCTGAATTATGCCGCTAATGATGCAGCAAGTTTCCATTCGGCTATTACCGCATCGGCAAAGAAGCTTCTGGATTCAACAGACGGGCTTGATCATGTAAGGGCCACGCTGTTCAATACAGAACCGGAAAACCTTAACAGGCCTTCAAAAACAGCGATCCGGCAAAAAATGAAAGAGATCGCCCAACTGGCTTTACCGGATGATATTTTTATTTTCTTTTTTGCCGGACATGGTGTATTGCAAAACGGGCAAAAGAGTTTTTATCTGTTAACAGCAGAAGCTACGGGTCTGGATATGGCGGGCGTAGAAAAAGAAGTGGCCATCAGCACAGACGAATTGAATGAATGGATGCGGCAGATCAAAGCCAATAAACAATTATTGATATTAGATGCCTGTAACAGCGGTGCGGCAATTGACGGACTCGCAGATCTGATCTCAAAAAGAGATGTGCCGGCAGACCAGGTGCGGGCATTGGAGGGCTTGAAAGATAAGAACGGAACTTTTATCCTTTCTGCATCAGCCTCAAATCAATCAGCCTATGAAACAAGCCAGTTTGGTCAGGGTTTGCTTACCTATAGTTTACTTTCCGGTATCAAAAACCAGGACGGGCTAAGAGATTACAAGTACCTGGATGTAACAAACTGGTTCAGAAAAACTTCCGATAATGTGCGTGAACTTGCCAAAGAAATTGGTGGCCGGCAGGAGCCCCAGGTATTTGGCAATAAAAACCAGACCAGTTTTGATGTAGGCCTGGTAGATCAGGAAGTAATGAATGGCATAAAACTGGCCACACGTAAAAAGATCATGTCCCGGTCTGTTTTGTATACCGGCGATCCTTCCATGCTGATAGATGACCTGCAACTGGGACCTGAGATAGACAGGGAACTGAACAACCGTTCTGCTTCCGGTTTACAGAATCCGTTTACGTATATTGAAAATAACCTGGCATCCGAAACCTATACCATTAGGGGAGCTTATGAAGTATCGGGTCAAAACATTTCCGTCAGATTATCATTGGTCAGTAAAAAAGCAAAAGTTCAGGAGATCATTGAAAAAGGTACACTGGATACAAAAGTGGAATTGGCGAAAAAAATTGTAGATGATGTGGTGGCCTATATGAATACTTTATCAAAATAGAATAACCGAAGCTTCCATTTTCTTATGCAGAAATCATTCATTCTTTTCTTAGCGGGCATATTGAATACCTGTTTATTTGCCCAGAACCCGAAACTGATAATCCCTGTTGGACATTCCGGTGAAATTAAATCGGTTGTTTTTAATCATGATGAGACAAAATTGATCTCTTGTGCGTCTGATCAAACGGTTAAAATATGGGAGATAAAGACAGGCAGATTGCTTGCTAATATTAAGGATACTACCAGATTTTATTTTGCTTTGATCACCCATGATGAGAAGAAACTGATTACCGGGTCTTATGGATATGGTAACAGAAGCATGATCGGGATCTGGGATATCAGTACCCAGAAACTGATCCGCCGATTTGTAAAGGGGCTCTATATTGACCCTGAGTATGCTTCAGAACTGGAGGCTCTGCAGTTTTATACGAAAGAAGGCAAAGTGTCTATTCGTCTTTCAGATGGCAGTATAGCCATAAATAAGGTTTTGTCAGATAACCTAAGTAACCAATATGAATCTGTACCGGGAGTAAACAAAAAAAGTAAGATAGAGACGGACCCGAAAAATACAGGCTGGATCCTGAAAAATGGCAATGAAGTGGTTTTGAAAACTTTCCCTTTTGAACAAAGTGCCAACGGGTTTACCTCATTTACTATGCCCTTAGCAAGTTCAGATGGGAATAAAGTCGTATTCACCAGTAACACTGAAGAGTTGGTTCGTTTGTGGGACCGAAATCAAAACAAATACCATCCACTTACCGATATAGATCTGTCTGCCCCAACAAAGGATATGAAAAAATATATGATGACCACAAACGTTTGCTTCAGTCATGACAGCAAATTATTAGCAGTTGCCAAAGATTATACAGACAGTGCAAGATCATACTTCCCTTATAATAGCGGGGTTCTTCAGATATGGGATACAGAAAAATACCAGCTTCTCGCAGAATATCCATCGCATTTCAGCAACATAGTAAGCATCCAGTTCAATAAAGATGATTCAAAACTGGTTACTGCAGGAAAGGATAACCAGATCAGGCTTTGGAATGTGAAAGGAAATACCAATAAGGGGTTATTAACCACTTTTAAAGGGTATGCTTTCTCTTCTGATTTTGTCATAAATCAAAACACGAACGAATTCATCTTGTTGGGTAATAATAATAATGACAACGATGATTTTTTGGTGTGGGATTATATGAATGGGAAAATGTCCAGGCTGGATAAAACACAAGGGCTTGGGTTCTCCAACGACGGGAAATATTTTTTTAAATACCTCCGTGATTTAAGAACGCTTCAGGTTTACAATGCGGTAGATAAGGAAATGTTATATACTTACCGGGCACCGGATGAGATCTTATCAGTTGAAATGCAGTATAGCCAGTTACTGGTAAATATGGGTTATGCGGTTATTCAATTGGATATGAATAATCCAAATGATACGGCAGGAAAAACAATCATCAAATATGATAACAAAACAATTCTCAGTGCAAAGTTTTATAAGGGAGGGGTAGTGCTTACATTGCCGTATAGTGTCGTATTTATTAATAGCAAAACCGGGGCAGTCAGGAATATTCCGAACAATGACACTTATAAACTTCCTAATGTACCCGTGGAAATGAATAAGGCAGGAACCCGGTATTTTGTATATTCTATCAGTCCATATGATCTTCAGGGAGCGAATACGGAGGGCGAAAAACTTAAATATGTTCCTGCTTTGCGGGATACCTCAGGTTATCTGGTAACAGACATTACGAATGTAATAGGTAATATGTCGCACTGGATCAATTCGATGGAATTCAGCCATAATGATAAATACCTTTTATCTGCTTCAGATGGCGGGTACGTTACTTTGTGGAATGCTGAAACAGGTGATGTGATTTTTGAGAAGAATTTAATCAGTGATAGTTGGGGCTTTATTTACTGCAAAATTTATAAGGCAACATTTTCTCCGGATGATTCCCAGATTATCTGTACAACACAAGATGGTTCGATTATTCTCCTGCAAACAGCAGATGGGAGCATTGTACGAAAAATGCATACCGATGGATCTGAAGTTTTCAGGAATGTGTCTTTTTCCGGGGATGGGAAGTATATTATATCTGCTACACAAGGAGGTAAAATAAGTCTTTGGAATAAACAGACCGGTGAATTGCTGTATTCTCTGCTTTCGGTTAATTCAAGCGATTATCTTGTTATTGACAAAGACGGCAGATTTGAAGGATCTGAACTTGCCAGAAAATCTCTATACCTGACCTGTGGGCTGGAAGTGATCGAGCTGGAGCAGTTTAAAAGCCGTGGACGGGAAATAGACCTTGTTCCCAAGATCATGGGAATTGATCCAAGGCCCATTACTGCAAAGCGGATAGCGGATATCGATATCTGTAATGCCTTGCCCCTGGTATCTGAACCCGTTAAACAAAACGGGAAATACCTGTTTACCATAAAACCCAGAAACAAAGGATTGGGTAATGTTGAATTATATGTAAATAATAACCAGATCAAATCATATTCCGTTTCTGATCTCAACAGAATGCCGGGTAATGTATACCAGTTGTCTGTAGATGAAAAAGAAATTATCCCATATTTCATTAGCAATGATTCTGCTCATGGCAAGGCCAATATCGTAGAAAATATTGTATATGTACAGGCGTATACAGAGAACAATGAATTAACGGCAAGGGGAGTAGGCCTGGTTTCTGCAGGTGCAGCGGGTAAAGGACCTACCAATATGTATATTGTATCTGTGGGCGTAAATGCCTACAAAGGAGACGACAAAATGCAATTGCACTATGCTTCCTATGATGCACAACGCCTTTCCAATACATTACAATTATCTGCCAGAAAATTGCTGAACAAAGAGAACGAAACAACAGATCATGTAAAATCATTTGTATATACTACGTTACAGGGAGATGGGAATCTGGCGGCCAAAACGATTATCCGGGATAAAATGAAAGCCCTGGCTGCTGAGATTACCGCCAACGATATCTTTGTTTTTTTCTTTGCCGGTCATGGGGTGTTGATCGATGGCCGTAAAGAGTTGTACCTGTTAACAACAGAAGCGGAAAGCTTTGAAATAAAAGGTGTGGAGAACGAAGTTGCGATCAGCTCATCTGAATTACTTGATTGGATGCGCACGATCAAGGCTAACAAAAAAGTAATTGTTCTTGATGCATGTCATAGCGGAGAAGCCGTTAATGCATTTGCCAGTTTTGCAAGAGGTTCCAATGCGGATCAGGTGCTGGCCCTTGAAAATCTAAAAGACAAAAGCGGAACCCTTTTGCTCACAGCGTCAACTTCGGGGCAATTAGCTTATGAGGATCGGGTTCTGGGACAAGGGCTCTTAACGTACCAGCTTCTGTCGGCCATCAAGAATGAAGAAGGGTTACGGAATAAGTTTATCGATGTGTATGAATGGTTTAAGACAGCACAGCAACATTTAGATCAGGCAACAAAGAACAGCGACAAAAGGCAACAACCGCAGATCCTGGGCAGGAATAATTTTGAAGTGGGATATGTTGATGAGGATGTTAAGAACAGCATCCGGTTTTCAGTTGCCAAAAAGATCATGAAACGGTCTGCCGTTTTTTTTGACGATGACCTGAACAGCGATAAACTGGATTTAGGAGAAGATATTGATCGAGAAATCAGGAACAGAACAGCCGCAAATAAAAATACTCCTTATTTGTTTATCGAAAATAATACGTCTGACCAGTCATTTTCAGTCAGGGGTAAATATGAAACAACGGGTGATATGCTAAATCTGAAACTCCGGTTGGTTGTAAAAGGAGCATCTGTGCTTCCGCTCAACATTTCGGGTAAAGTAGCCGATAAGGCTGGTCTCGTGAGAATGATTGTGGATAAGGTGGAGGAATATTTTGCTAATGACAAATAAAACATTGCTAATTTAAGTATCAATAATTATGAGAAGTATTTATCGAAAGAATTTGATTTTTTTCTGCATAGGCAGTTTATTGATGAACGTTTCTATAGCACAGCAGACAAACAGTAAGCCCACTATAGAAGGCCTTGTGATCAAAGCTGAAGAGACAAAGAGTCTCATAGGTTTTTCGAAACTTGCGAATCAATCCTCTACCAACCTTGGAACGGATGAGGCATCCGGCCGGGGAGGGTTAACGGCATTGCTGGTAAGCAAAGTGGTCAAGGGCATTCAGCAGATGATCGATAACCGTGAAAAAAAATATACTACCCAATATGGTTTTGCGATCAAGAATGAACATTTCTATAATGATATATCCACGGTAGGCGCGTTCGATCCAACCGGAATCCGGTTCAAAGGGTTTACCATAGTAAGGTTTCTTACCGATGAATCAGGCGCGCAGACAGATACGGCCGTCATCGCAAAGTTTGGCGTAGATG
Organism: uncultured Chitinophagaceae bacterium; assembly: GCA_966076165.1. GTDB lineage: Bacteria > Bacteroidota > Bacteroidia > Chitinophagales > Chitinophagaceae > Sediminibacterium. The sequence goes on along the minus strand of CBHRAM010000012.1, from coordinate 15,952 downwards.
CAGATCCTGCACAGTCGCTTGAAATTCTCAATAACAGCATTTTTCATTTACACCTGGAAAGCCTGCAGCTGAAATCTCCAAAAGTAAAAGTGACCGACATTGACCCTAAATTGAATATGGATTTTGAGATCAATCTTTCAGCCTCTTATTTAACGCGTGGGGGTGAGATGAGAGCAGATGCGGCCATCGGTAAGTTCATCTGTACCATACGGGATGCACCACTTGATCCTAAAACTGTCGGGTACAAAGAGTATTATGAAAAACTCAGGAATAAACCCTGTATAGGACAATCTTTTCTGGTTCCCAGATCATCGGGCTATTATAAAAAAGCGGATGGTTTTGATGAATGTTATGGAGTTGGGTTTTACACACTCAAAGTAGCCGTTACCGAATCATCACGAAATACTTTTGTGGATAAACTGATCGATTTTAGTGTGGATGATGCAATGATACTGGGCAAAGAAGCCCTCCAGAAAAAGATACACTAGATAGTTTGATAAAGAAGTAAGTTTCGTGTCAGCTAATAACACAAACATGAAAAAAATAACCTGCTTATTCCTGGTATGTTGCCTGCTGGTTATGGTAAGTAGTGCCCAGCAAAAAAGAGCTTTATTGATCGGGATTGATACCTATTCAGGGCCGGATAACTATGACCCTAAGGTATTGAAGCCGGAACTCAAGAGTTTATATGGGTGTAAGAATGATGCGTTGGCCATGCAATCAGTGATCACTTCGAAATTTGAATTCAGCAACAGCAATATCAAACTCCTGCTGGATCAAAAAGCAACCAACCAGGCGATCCTTTCTTCTATGGATACTTTATTGAAGGAGAGTAAGGCAGGGGATATTGCTTTCATTTTTTATGCCGGGCATGGATCAGAAGTAACCAATTCACTGTCACGTGATGAACGAAAGATAGACCAGGCAATTGTTCCTGCCGACAGATGGAAGGATGAGGTACATTATATCAGGGATAAACAATTGTCTTACTATTTTAATGAGTTTGTAAAAAAGAAGGTAAAACTCACGGTTATTTTTGATTGTTGCCATAGTGGGTCTATTTCCAGAGGCCCTAACCCTGTGCAAACAAGATCCCGGTTTGCTGATCCCGAGCCGCAATATGATGCAAAGGACCCAAGTACCTATCCGGCACCGGAAAGGATCAGTGATGATTTTCTGATATTTTCTGCTGCACAACATGATGAACTGGCTTTAGAAGAGGATGATTATCTGGGCCAGCCCCATGGTGCTTTTACAGCTGCTTTTCTCAGGGCGTTTAGCCAGCAATCGGTAGATGCCAGTGCCTTGAACCTGTTTCTGTCTGTTCGCGCCATTATCAAAGCAAAAGGAAAAACACAGGAGCCCGTTATCGGCGGTAGTCCGCTGAGACAGAGCCAGACGCTATTTGGTATTGCTCCCGGTAAATTAAGCGACAGAACCCTCGTGCCTGTGCTGGATACCAATCTTAACGGACGTATCGCCGTTCAGGCAGGTTTTGGGATCGGTTTACTGAAAGGATCTGAGCTGTGCATACTGAACGGGAAGAATGACACCTTGTTTAAACTGCTCATTGATACGGTAACAGGGATCACCAGAGCTATTGGCAAAGTGGTAAAAGGGGATGCCAATCAGATTAAGCCCGGAGCCATGTTTGCGGTAACTTATTGGGCACCCGAACTAAAACCTTTACTGAACATTTATATTCCCAGATCCACACTGTCAGATGAAGAGGTAAATAAATTTCTTAAAGTTGCCAATGAATTGAAAGACGAGACGGTCTCTCACATGAAAGCAATTGATATGAATGTAGCGGGTGGGGGTAACATACAGGATCCTTATTTGTCAGTATTCTGGCAGAATAATAAGTGTTATGTTAAAGTGGATAATCAAAAACCCGTTGAGATAACAGAAATAACCACAAAGAATATTTTAAATAACCGGGCACAAAAGGATTCAACGATCTATATTGAAATACCCGTTTCGCAAAAAAACAGTGAGCAATGGTATAAGCAATTAAGTGATAATCATAACTTAAACCTGGTAGATGATCCGCTAAAAGCCCAATATGTGCTGTTTGGTAAACCAGGATTGAATGGTTTCCCGGCTTATGGTTTCAGAAAAGCAGATTTTGCGGTGAGGGATAGTCTGCAGCCCATGCCCCTGGTTACCGATTGTTTTGAAATTGCGAAAGCAGGAAGTGTTAACCCGCGTGATATTTCCGGGGCACTAAAAGAGATGGCTCAGAAACTGTATAAGATAAACAGGTGGTTGAATATGAGTGTGACGGCAGTAAACAGTGAACAATTACCCTATATCATGAAATTCGCCGACAGGAAAAACAACCAGACCATAACAGGCGGCCGTTATTTTGTGGGTGATAGAATTTATCGGGTGATGACACGAAATAAAAACTTTAAAGGTTCGAAATCAGAAACGGGTGACCGCTATGTATACCTGTTTACGATTGACCAAAATGGTAAGATGCAACTGCTGTTTCCGAATGCAACGGGAAATGACAGTAACCGTATTACCATACCTGCCAATATGAACCTTGCCAAAGAGACCATAGTGGCAGATCCATTCTGGGATCTGGAGATAACCGGTACCGGAACAGATACCTATTTTCTGTTGATGTGCAATGAACCTATAGGGGATGCCGGTAATGTCTTTTCAGCTGAAGCTGTTAATAGTGAAGCGACGTCAAGAGGCGCTTCAAATCCAAATCCAATGAGCGAACTACTGGATATGGATGCACCTTCCGGAACTTCTGCAAGGGGGCAGAAATTCAATAGCAGTTTCACTTTACAGCGGATATCTTTTCTGAGTACCAGAAGAAAATAGGCTGTATCCAACAACTTCACCGATGAATTGAATAGCGATAACCACCCATAAATTAATCGGGGCAGCCTTACCCACCGAACCTATTCTTTGGTTACCTTCGGAACACCCAAAACTAACTGTACATGAAGAAGCTCCTTTTTGTCGCATTTTGTATGCTGGCTATTCAGGCCATTGCCCAGAAAAAGCCCCTTGATCATTCGGTATATGATGGATGGCAGAGTATCGCCGACCGTTCTATCAGTAACGATGGAAAATACATCGTCTATGCTGTGAACCCACAGGAAGGTGATGGTACTCTCTACGTTCAATCGGCCTCTGGCGATTATAAAAAAGAAATTGCCCGCGGTTATGGTGCTGTGATCACTGAAGACAGCCGGTTTCTGATCTTCCGCATCAAACCTGCTTTCAAAGACACCAGGGATGCAAGGATCAAGAAGAAGAAAGCAGACGAAATGCCGAAAGACAGTCTTGCCATTATTGAATTGGGCAAAGACAACCTCGTAAAAGTGCCCAGGCTTAAAAGTTTTAAAGTGCCTGATGAATCCGGAATGTGGCTCGCCTATTTACTGGATAAGCCATTACCCGAACCCGCCAAAAGACCGGAACTGGATTCAGCGACAAGGATCAATAATATGCTCTCTATGGCAGATAGCCTGCTGCATGTGGCAGATAGTATCCGTAACAAAGCCAATGATATCAAGGAAAAAGGGATGTCTGTTTTACGCAGGCCGGGCAGGGATCCGTTGCCTGCTGCTCCCAAAACACCCGAAGATCCTTTTGAAGAAGGAACAGAGCTGGTCTTAAAAAATCTGGCAACAGGTGAAACCAAAAGTTTCCCGCTGGTAAGTGAGTTCTATTTCAATAAAAAAGGAACGGTACTGGTTTTGGAAACCACTAAAAAAACGAATGCTCCACAGGTGAAACCTACTGTTGTACGAGTGGACCTGACAAAAAATACCACTGCCACTATTTTTAAAGGATTCAACGATGCCAAGGGTTATCGTATGGATGAGGAAGGGAAGCAGCTGGCTTTTGTGGCAGAGCGCGACAGCAGCAGCAAATCTTTACAGAAATTCTACAAACTCTATTATCATAAAGAAGGGGCAGACAGCGCAGTTTTGGTTGCCGACAGAAATACCAAAGGAGTTCCGTCGAACTGGACGGTGAGTGAGAATGCCAATATCAATTTCAGCAAAAGCGGGAAAAGATTGTTTGCGGGTACGGTGAATGTTTTGCCGGTGAAAGACACAACACTGCCTGATTTTGACAGGGTAAGCGTAGATGTATGGCATTATAACGATGATTATATACAGCCCGTTCAGTTAAAGAACCTGGACAATGAATTGCGCAGGAGTTTTGCTGCCAATGTAGACCCGGTATCCAAACAATTGGTACAATTGGGGACTGAAAAATTCAGGAACCTGATCCAGACAAAAGAAGGGGATGGTGATGTGTTTTATGCTGCATCTGATTTTGGCAAACGGATCGCTTCACAATGGCAGGGGTATACGTTTAATGACCTCTTTACCGTAAACCCGGAAACAGGTGCAACAGAACTGATCACAAAAGATTTCAAAGGCAATGTGATCAATCCATCCTATTCGGGTAAATACCTTTTGTTTTACGATGAAAAGAAACCCGGCTACTTTGTTTATAATTCACAGACCAAAAAAATAAACCCGGTTGCGAAAGACATTTCATTCTCTTTGAGCGATGAAGAAAATGATGTGCCGGATGATCCCAATGCCTACGGTGTAGCCAGGTGGATGGAAGATGATAAATATGTGTTGATCTACGACAGGTACGATATCTGGAAAGTGGATCCCACCGGAACAGAAAAATCTGTTTGCCTCACTAATGGAAGAAAAGATAAAGTGGAGATGCGCTATATCAACACCAATCCGGATGATAAATTCATCAAAGCCGATCAGAAACTGTTGCTGCGTTTATTTGATGAAAAGGATAAAACAGCCGGTCTTGCTTTATTGGATCTTGCCAAAAATAATACCGTGAATGTGCTGTTCAAAGAGCCGGTAAGTCTTGGGTTTTCTGTCCAGAAAGCCAAGAATGCAGATGTGCTCGTGTATTCCAAAGAAACCTACGTGAAGTCAACAGATGTTTATGTTCATCCGCTGGGCGGAACGGCTACTCAGTTATCGCATACTAACCCGCAACAGGCCAATTACAATTGGGGCACATCTGAATTATTCAAATGGAAAGCGTATACAGGAAAAGAAACAGAGGGTGTTCTTTACAAACCGGAAGATTTCGATCCAAAGAAAAAATACCCGATGATCGTTTACTTCTATGAGCGTAACAATAATACTTTATATAATTACCAGGCACCATCGCCTACACCTTCAAGACTGAATATCCCGTTCTTTGTAAGCAGGGGGTATATTGTTTTTGTGCCGGATATCTGGTATAAAACGGGGCATCCGGGACAAGGTGCCTATGACTATATCTTGAGCGGTACAAGAGCTGTGGTAAAACAGGGTTATGTAGACAGTGCCAGGATAGGTTTACAGGGGCAAAGCTGGGGTGGTTACCAGATCGTTTACCTGATCACAAAAACAAACTTATATGCAGCGGCATGGGCCGGTGCACCTGTTGCTAATATGACAAGTGCTTATGGTGGTGTAAGATGGGGAAGTGGTTTGGTAAGACAGTTCCAATATGAAAAAACACAAAGCCGTATCGGTGCCACACTTTGGGAGAAACCAAATTTATACCTGGAGAATTCTGCTTTGTTCTCATTACCTAAAGTAAAAACACCATTGGTGATCATGGCCAATGATGCAGATGATGCAGTGCCTTGGTACCAGGGTATTGAAATGTTTGCCGGTATGCGCCGCTTGGGTAAAAAAGTATGGATGCTCACTTATAATGGCGAAGCACATAACCTGGTGGAAAGAAAGAACCGTAAGGATATCCAGATCCGCGAGCAGCAATTCTTCGACTATATGCTGAAAGGAGAGAAGCCATCCAAATGGATCACTGATGGTGTGCCGGCGGTGTTGAAGGGAAGAGACCTGGGGTTGGGATATTAATTAAGAATTAGAAATTAAGAATTAAAAATTAAGGTTCAGTTGGATTCGATCCGGCTGAACCTTTTTTCTTTTCTCTGTGAAACTCCTGATCTCTGTGTGCGCTGTGTTGAAGAGAAATGCAACATCAGAAAACATCTGCTCATTGTTTCAACACAGAGACACGGAGTAACAGAGTTTCACAGAGGTATCTATCAGAAATGTATTTTTTTCTCAAACCGGAACCAGCAGTAGCCGGCAATGATGGAAATAAAGGAAGCAATGATCACGGAGATCTTGGCGATATCCTGGTCGGTTGTGTCTGTAAAAGCAAGGGAAGAAATAAAGATACTCATCGTAAAACCAATACCCGCCAGTATTCCGGCACCGATCATTTTATGCCGGTTTACGCCACGGGGAAATTCTGCCAGTTTCTTTTTTATCAGAAAATAACAGGCCCCAAAAATACCCAGGGGCTTACCGATACATAAACCGATCAGGATCCCCCAGCTTAAAGAAGTATTTAATTCTTGAAGACTGTTTTGGGGGAAAGCAATGGCGGTATTGGCCAATGCAAACAGGGGCATGATGATAAAGTAAACCGGTTTGTGTAAAGCCAGCTCAAATTTCTTTAACTGCCCTACCGGTACCATCATCGCAAACACCACACCGGCAACCGTAGCATGAATACCGGAGTTGAACATACAGTACCATAATAATAACCCAAGAATGATCTGCAACCAGCCGAATGGTTTTTTGGCACGGTTCAATAACCAGAGCATCCCCAGTATGAGCAGGCACCCAGCCAGGTATTCCCATTGCAAATGTCCTCCGTAAAAAAATGCGATCACAATAATGGCGCCGAGGTCATCAATGATGGCGAGGGCCGTAATAAATATTTTCAGGCTAACCGGTATCCGGTTACCTAATAAGGAAGCGACACCCAATGTGAACGCAATATCGGTAGCCGTAGGAATGGCCCAGCCATGCATGGCATCCGTTCCTTTATTCAGTAACCCAAATAAAAGGGCAGGAGCCAACATCCCGCCAATGGCGGCAAATACAGGAAGCAATGATTTCTTGATGGAAGCCAGTTCACCGGTAACCAGTTCACGTTTGATCTCCATCCCTGCCAGGAAAAAGAAAACAGCCATCAGGCCATCATTGATAATATATAACGGGGTATTGGGTAAATGAATGAAACCAATCGTTACCAGGTGCTCATTGATACCGGTAAAACCTGCCGACCACATATTCACATAGCCATTGTCCCAAAACCCAAGGTTGGCCAATAGCAAGGATACACCGGTACATACCAATAAAGTAATACCCACTGACCGGCTGTCGTGGATAAATCTTTGCAGCGGGTGAATGATCTTTCTTCTAACGAGGTGAATCATAGTATATTAAAGTTACTGAATCAATAACTGAAAACTCAGTATAAACAGCAGGCAGGAGATTGCTGTAGTAAAATCTCTACAAAATGTGAATTACCTTATGATATGGTGAATATGTTAATGGTTTAATAATTTGACATTTTCATTATTAGGTTTATCATTGCCGCCAGTCGACTAAAACTACTGTTCATTTGTTTTTGATTTGTACCCCCCTTGTTGCAAATTTTCAAAACGAATGCTCCATGAGCATTCCGTATTATTATATAGCCACCACACCAAACATTCCTGAAATTTTATTGAACAAACAGTTTTACAATTAAACACATTGTATGCGTAAATTCTTTACCCTGAAGTATGCCCTGTTGGTATTAGTGATGATGATTGCCGGTTCTTCGGCATTTGCCCAAACTAACCCAACCCCGCAAAACCTTCCTTTTACACAAAATTTTAGCGGGTTTACAGGTGCCACTACGGTATATCCTGCCGGTTTTCAAGGTTGGGGTATTACAGGGAGTTTGGGTGCTTCTTTTGTAGTATCGGCACCGACTACCGATCAGGCTTTGGCCGGTCAAACCAATGCTGCTACCTCGGCTTATGTAGCGGATATGGCTGGTAAAGCCGGTATATTCAGTACCGGTTCTAACCTGAAAGCACTGGCCCTTGCTTTGAATACAACTGCGTATACCGGGATCACTGTTTCTTTTACGGCTGCCACACAAAGACAGCAGGTAGCTAACAGGGTTGGTGAATTAGGGTTGCAATACAGGGTGGGTACCAGTGGGGCCTTCACGAATATCGCTGGCAGCACTTATCAGAATAATGCTCTTTCGGATAATATTACCGGCACCAATAGTGTGAATCCCGCAACTGTCAGCATTACGCTGCCGGCAGCCTGCGAAAACCAACCCATTGTACAACTCAGGTGGATACAAAGAGACGTGAGCGGGGCAGGTAACAGGCCCAGCTTTTCCGTAGATGATATTTCGATTAACGGAACCCCGGCTATTTCAAGTAATGCGAACCTGACTTCACTTACCACAAGTGCAGGTACACTTGCACCTGTTTTTAATTCCGGTATTACTTCCTACTCAACTTCTGTTCCCAATAGTGTAAGCTCAGTCCTGTTGAATTTCACCAAAGGAGATGCTAATTCACAGGTCTCAGCCAGTTTTAACGGAGGTGCTTATAACAGCCCCTTGCTTTCATTCCCTTTGAATGTGGGCAATAATACGATCGATGTAAAAGTGGTTGCACAGGATGCGGTAACCACCAAGATATATTCCATTACTATCAACAGGGCAGCTGCTGCCGTTCCTGTGGTTACATTATCTTCTGCCTTAAATGCTTTTGGCAGTATCTGTACCAATACAACTACTGCAGCCAATTCATTTTCGCTGGATGCGGTGAACCTGGATGGCAGTAATATTACCATCGCAGCCTTACCCGGCTTCTTCTTTTCGGAAACACTGAATGGCACTTATCTGAATACCCTGAATTTTGCTTACTCAGGCGGCGGGTTTACCGGTAAGCAGATCTTTGTGAAATTCACACCAACCGCGGTTCAATCGTATGATGGAAATATTACCGTAAGTGGTGGTGGCATAGCAGGGATCACAGTAGCTGCGGCAGGCACGGGTATCAATACTCCTGCCACAATTCTTACCGGAACAAATATCGTTGGCGGAACTTCTGCCACACTTAACGGATCGATCACAACGGTGGGATGTACCCCTGTTACTGCTTATGGTTTTGAATACAGCACAACATCAGGTTTTGCCAACGGAACGGGTATTCAGGTAACTTCTGTTAACCTCAACAGCGGCACATTCAGTAAAACCGTTTCGGGTTTAGCAGGTGCCACCACTTATTATTATAAAGCTTTTGCTACAGATGGCACCGGTACCGTTTATGGTGCACAAAATAGCTTCGTAACTTCTTCAGTAGTGCCGGTTGTTATGTTGGCACAGCCCTTACTCCGTTATACAGAGAATTTTAATGATATCAGTAACTGGACGGCCAATTTCACTTCCGGCATTGGTGCGAACCATTTCTCGGGAGTTTCTGTAAACGCCACCGGAACAATACCCAGTGCTACAAGAACAACAGTAGCTACAACAGCATTCTCGTCAGGCACGAGTGGAGGTGTGCAGAAAGGAACCGGTACGATCATGTTACTGTCTACAGGTTCTCCTGATAATACTACTTCTGCAGCCATTGATTTTTATATGGATTTTACGGGTATGAATGCCGGCACACTTAGCTTTGACTGGGCTTCTGTAAATAACTCAACCGGCGACAGAAATGGTTCATTACGTGTGTATGCCAGTGTTGACGGTGTAAGCTTTACAGAGTTGACTTCTGCAGACGTACTCAACTTTACCAACAATGTTCCGGCAACAGGTACGGTTAACAGTATTCCCTTGCCGGCCATTTTTAATAACAGTCCTACTGCCAGACTGCGTTTCTATTACCATAACGGAACAGGCGCAGGTTCGGGTTCAAGGCCTAAGATCAGTATTGACAACCTTACGGTTACCGGTGTAGCATCCACACCTTGTGTGGCTCCGGCCTCGGCACCTACTTCTTTAACTTTTGGTACTGTAACGGAAACCAGTATCCAGGGTAGCTTCCTTGCTGCATCACCTGCGGTAAATGAGTACCTGGTGATCATGAGCACCAACAGCAGCCTTACTTCTTTACCGATAGACGGACAAACTTATACAGTAGGGGATAACGTGGGAGATGGAACCGTGATCGATAAAGGCAGTGATCTTACTTTCACTGCATCCGGTTTAACTGGTGCCACTACTTATTATTTCTTTGTATTCCCTGTAAACAGTGTATGTACAGGAGGGCCATTATATTTAACAACTAATCCGCTGAATGATGATGTAACAACCGTTGCCGGTTTACCGCCTTGCGCAGCACCGGTTGCCCAGCCAACAGGTTTGGCAACGGTTTCTTCTATCAATGCCATTCAGGGTTCATTTACTGCAACTGCGGCCGATGGTTACCTGGTACTGCAAAGCAGCAGCCCCTCACTCAGTCTTACACCGGTGAACGGAACCGCTTACAGTATTGGTGCCACATTGGGCAATGCAACCGTTATTCAAACGGGCAATGCCAATTCATTTACATCAGCATCATTAACCCCGGCTACACAGTATTATTATTTTATTGTAAGCTATAACGCTCAGGCATGTGTTAACGGGCCTGTGTATAATGTATCATCGCCTTTGAGTGGTACGGCAACTACTTTACCATTACCGGTTTGTGTAACACCTGCTTCACAGCCTTACAATATCGGGTTCAATGCTTCCAATAACAGTGTTACGGCAACCTTTAATGGAACCGGAAGCGGTTATAATTACCTGGTGGTCATGAGTACTTCGCCAACCTTATCAGGTAACCCGGTTGATAATACGGATTATGCGGTAGGCAATAGCCTGGGAGGTGGTACGGTTGTTTCCAATAATACTTCAACCAGTTTTATTGCCAATAACCTGAGCACTTTAACCACTTATTATTTCTTTGTATTCTCTGCCAATAAGAATTGTATAGGCGGAACCAAATACCTCACAGCTTCACCACTTACCGGTAATGCAACCACCACTAATGCACCGGTGAACAATATTTATTTCGGTAACCTGCATGCGCACTCAGATTATTCTGATGGAAATAAAGACCATCCGGGTTATACACCGGCTGATGATTATGAGTTTGCTTCTCATTCATTGGGATTTGATTTCCTCGGAATCTCTGAACATAACCACTTCTCATCACTCGATAACCCGGGCAATGAATTAGCGAACTATCACCTGGGAGTGGCACAGGCAGCGGCTTTCAATGCAACACATACCAACTTCCTTGCCTTGTATGGAATGGAGTGGGGTGTGATCTCCGGTGGCGGACACGTTGTGGTGTATGGAGACGGGCTCACCGATCTGTTTGGATGGGAGTCTAATGTGAATGGTAAAGTAGGGCCCAACTACGATATCTATGTACCTAAGAGCACTTACCTGGGTACGGAAGGACTATTCAAAACAGTGAACGATTATGCAGCCAAAAATGCATTCGCCACTTTGGCTCACCCGAATAATACAGATTTCAATAACCTGTCCAATATCGCTTATGATGCTTCGGCTGATAGTGCTATATCCGGTGTGGCGGTAGAGAGCGGGCCTGCTACCTCAACCAATATCAGTTATTCAAATCCGGCTTCACCGATGTTCTATCTGTGGTATTACCAGAAATTATTGTCGAAAGGTTACCACCTCGGGCCAACTATTGACCATGATAACCACAACACCACTTTCGGAAGAACAACAGATGCCAGAACAGCTGTGATCGCTCCGGCACTTTCACAGTCTGATATCATCAAAGCGGTGAAAGACATGCATTTTTATGCAACTGAAGACAGGGATGCCAAAGTTGATTTCACGATCAACACGCGCATCATGGGATCCATATTTGAGGATAGGAATGCACCATCTATCTCTGTAAACCTTACAGATGCAACCACCAATACCTCTAATGCATTGATCAGGGTAATGGCGGGCATACCGGGCAGCGGCATATTACCGGTAGTGATCGATTCTGTATTTGGCAGCTCACTCAGCTATGTTGATAACAGCCTGGCTAATCACGCCACAGGTTATTATTATATCGATATCACCAATGGTTCTTCCCGTATTGTAACATCACCGATCTGGTACACAAGAACCTGTGCCGCTTCTTCAGAAGTATCGGTAACCGCCTGTGATAATTATACATGGGCCGGAACTTTGTATACAAGCTCTGCTACGGCTACCAAAGTATTCACAACCACAGGTGGTTGCGATTCTACGGTAACCATGCATATCACCATTAACAAGAGCCCGGTTTCTGCATCCATTTCATTAGTGGGATCTGATACCGGTTGTCCCGGAGCAGGTGTGCCATTAACCGCCACCATAGCGGATGGCGGAAACGGTGCTATCAACTCATACCAATGGTTTAAAGACGGAAACGCGGTAGCAACAACCGGCAATGCAAACTTTACAGCATTGGTGTCTGGTAATTACTCGGTTAAAGCAACCAATGCCAATAACTGTTTTGTGGTATCCGGTAATACAGTTGCAGCAACAGTTATAGATAATACGGCACCTGTGCCAAATACACCTGTTCTCCCTGTTATTACAGGAGAATGTTCTGCAACAGTGGTAACCGTACCAACGGCAACGGATGACTGTACAGGTATGATCACCGGGCAGACAACGGATGCAATTTCTTACACGCAACAGGGTACTTATACCATTACCTGGACATTTAACGACGGTAACGGAAACAGCAGTACACAAACACAGACAGTGGTCGTGAAAGATATTACGGCGCCAGTACCAAATACACCTGTTCTGCCTGTTATTACAGGAGAATGTTCTGCAACAGTGGTAACCGTACCAACGGCAACGGATGCCTGCACAGGTTTGATCACCGGGCAGACTACAGATGCGACTTCTTACACACAGCAGGGTTCTTATACCATTACCTGGACATTTAATGACGGTAACGGAAACAGCAGTACACAAACACAGACAGTGATCGTGAAAGATATTACGGCGCCTGTTTTGTTGGGTGTACCTGTAAATGCTTCTGTAGCCTGCGACCAAATTCCGGCTGCTGCAGTGGTAACAGCGTCTGATAATTGTGATATAACAACAACCGTTGTCTTTACGGAAGTAAGCACACAGGATGCAGATGTGAATGCCCTTGCACATTATAACTATACGATCACAAGAAGCTGGACAGCAACGGATGCAGTAGGTAACAGCAACACCGCTTCACAAACGATCACGGTAAGTGATACCAAAGCTCCTGTAATTACATTACCGGCCAATATATCTGTGAGCACCGATGCGGGTACATGCGGTGCATTGGTAAATTATACAGTAACTGCTTCAGATAATTGCAGCCCGGTAAGTATTACGTATAGTAAAGCCACAGGATCTGTATTTGCAAAAGGAGTTACAACAGTTCATGTAACAGCTACTGATATTTCGGGGAATACGGCTTCTGCCGACTTTACGGTTACTGTAACTGATACAGAGAATCCGGTAGTACATACACAAAATATTACTGTTGCACTTAATGCATCGGGTGTGGCTGTGATTACGCCTGCCCAGATCAATAACGGCAGCACAGATAATTGTGGTGTGGTGTCTTATAGCTTAAGCAAGAGCAGTTTCAATTGCAGTAACCTGGGTGCCAATACTGTGATACTTACTGCTACTGACGCTGCAGGAAACAGTAACACCGCTACTGCCACAGTAACGGTAACAGGGGCCGTACAAAGTGCTATTACCGTTACACCGGCCAATAGTACTTATACTGGTGGAATCGCAACGAATCTCTATCTGGGATATGGCCCGCAAAGTGTAACCCTTAATGCTGTAGCAAGTGGGGGAGCGCCATTTACATATGCATGGTCAGGTAACGGCTCTCTGAATAGTTACAGCGCTGCATCTGCTGTGTTTACACCAACCGTTGGCGGTTTATATAATTTTGCAGTTGTGGTGACCAATTCAAATGGATGCAGTTCCACCTCATACATTTCTATTTGTGTAACGGATATACGTGTACCGGGCAGCAATGGCAAAGTATATATTGTACATGGCGGACAAACTTTATCGGTTAGTGTCAATGCAGTACCTGCGCACATGGCACATGCCGGTGAAAGATTGGGAAGCACCAGTCAGACACCATGTTCAGGAGTTACACTCAATGCAACATCGGTAACATCAGCACAGGCATCTGTAAATGAGGTGAGTACTCCGGAAGAAACATTTACGGTAACAGTTTCTCCGAACCCAAGTATCAATCATTTTACGTTGAAGCTTGCAAGCCGTATCTCAACCCCTGTAGAATTAAGGGTGATGGACAGCAGAGGAAGAGTGATCGATACAAGATCTAAACTCGGATCCAACAGCACTTTCCAGATCGGACAGGCATACAGCAGCGGCACTTACTTTGCCGAACTGATCCAGGGCAATCAACGCAAAGTGGTTCAACTGGTCAAAGGGAAAGGATAAGAAAATGTAGTAAGCATTATAAGAACAGAAGCACCCAATTCGGGTGCTTCTGTCTTTATAGGGGTATCTGATATACCAGGTTCATTCAATGTGACATAACGATTTGTATCTCAGACGAGTAATCATGCATATGAATTCTTTCAGTTAAGTAGTTTATTCACTACATAAATACCGTGAAAACAACGGGTTTTTCATGCTGATTTTTCTTAATATTACTATGCATTAGAGTCATTGTAACACGATCCGGGCTTTATTGCTAAACCAATCTAACCGTGTTAATGCAATTAAACTTCGCCAGGTTTACTTCATTATCCGTTACTGCTTACAGCATTTCGGGTGAACGATTGCTATACAGCCTTAATCAAGGTTGTTATCGTTCCCGCGTAAACACCTGTAAAATCTCCTTCCTCTCATTTTTATTGAAAAAAGATCCTTTGTACCAAAAGGGCCTTACTCTTTATAAACCCATCCTATGAAAACATTTTCTACTTATTTCCTGAGGGTAAAAGGTGCATGTATAGCACTTATTCTGTTTGCTATATCAGCAACCGGTATCGCCCAAACGAATTATTATGTTTCGCCAACGGGCAGTAATACCAATAACGGTTTATCGGCGGCAACACCCAAACTCACCATTGCTGCTGCATTTGCATTGGCTGTTGATGGCGATATTGTGAACCTGGCGAACGGTACATATAATTTTACAGCCACATTTAATTTTAATAAGAGTGTGAGCCTGATAGGCCAAAGCGAAGCAGGCGTGATCCTTGACGGACACAGTCTCGTTAGCGGCTGGATCCTTAACCCGAACCGTTCCAATATCACCCTGCGTAATTTTACGGTGAAACCTAACGGCGTAAATGGAGGATACCCGATTCACGTTGCATCAAATACCGGAACACCTTTACCGGTGATCTCCAATATTAACCTGAGTCATATTACCATCAACGGTTCCTTAAAGACCGCATTTGATTTTAATGGGGTTGATAAT
Source organism: uncultured Chitinophagaceae bacterium (assembly GCA_966076165.1). Lineage (GTDB taxonomy): Bacteria > Bacteroidota > Bacteroidia > Chitinophagales > Chitinophagaceae > Sediminibacterium. The sequence goes on along the minus strand of CBHRAM010000012.1, from coordinate 630 downwards.
CTGACACTCAGCTACCTGACAGCCACCAATTCATCAAAGGGCAATGGCTTACAGGTCAGTGGCTGCCGTAATGTAAATGTGAGCAATATTACCACATCCGGCAATGCCTGGGGTGGATTTGCGATCTATGTGTCTACTACTTTTAGCAGGGGATCGGATAATGTTGTGATAGATGCCAATACCTGTACTTTTCCGGAAACACATAGCATCTACAGTCAAAATGAATCGGGCTATACCAATACAAATACAACGGTAACCGGATGTGATTATATGGTACGAAATACATTCTATACCGGTTACCAGTTCTATTCAGCAAACAAATCAATAGCCTTGTCACTTGCGTCCACACTGGTTTCTGAGGCATTGACCATTGCTACCCTTGCCGGCCTGCCCGACCCGAAATCATCCTCTTCGGTAAAACAGCTATCGGTTAATCAGTTCTTTGTTGCTGCGGGTATGAAAATACAAACGGCTGTGAATGATGCCAGTCCGGGTGACCTGATCAATGTTGATCCCGGAACCTATACAGAAAATATTATCGTAACCAAAGGAGTGGAAATCCGTGGAAGTGGAGAAGCGTTAACGAAGATCATTCCCGCTATATCCAATCCCACTTGCGGTGGCAGTGGC
>CBHRAM010000011.1:0-26555 GCA_966076165.1 uncultured Chitinophagaceae bacterium | reverse complement strand
ATGAACAAGGTACAGATGAAGTGAAAACCGTTCATCGGTTCATCTGTTCCTTGCTCATCTGTTCTATTGTTCCTAACCTTTCAATTTCGTAACCAGGTCAACATATTCCTGCATCGCAGTTTCTTTAGTAGTCCCTGCCAGTTTTGCCCAGGCCTCATGCTTGAATTTAGCCACAAAATCGAAGGCATTGGACGGGCCTTCGCCGGTATTGTCACCTTCGGTTGCCTGTTTGTAGAGTGCATATAATTTCAGCAAAGTATCGTTATCCGGTTTTTCGCTGAGGGTTTTGCTGTTGGCAACGGCGGCTTCGAAAAGTTGTTGTAATTCCACGGGATGGGTAATTAAAAATTAAGAATTAGAAATTAGAAATTTGTGCACTGCGGTCGGGACGCTAAAGCGGCCTGAACGCTTTTTCAAAATATTGATTTAATAAAATTATTGCATTGACTCCAATAATTTGCTTCCTTCTGCCTTTACGGCAATATCATCAGTAGTTCTTGTGGGTAATTTCACCAGTTTATTCAGCACTTCTATCGCCTGGGCGGGTTTGCGGTATTCTTTATAGGCTTTGGCCAGGTCTAAGTAGTTGGTGGCAAAATACGGTTCCAGGGATTTGCATTTTTCCATATAGGCGATGGCTTTTTCAATATCTCCGCTGGGTAATCCGCCATAAAATAATTTTACGGCCACTTTTTTAACACCCGATAATGTGGCCATCTCATAATGCCATTTGCCCATAGTATAATTGGCTTTGGCATGTTCCGGATTCAGGGATAAAGCCTTATCCGCATAATACTTGATATCCTTTACATACGCCACGATCTTCTTATTCTCAGTTTCCACATCCGTCATCTTACCACTCGCCATGGCCATGGCATAAGCAGCGTCTGCTTTACTGCTGTCTGCCTGAAACGCCCGGTTGGCAAAGGATAAAGCTGTTTCGTAATACAGCTTTTTGGTATTTTTTTCCTTTTCCGGTAAACGGTTGCCCAGCGATACATTCATCTCTGCAGCTTTTACCAATGCTTTCAGGTTATCCGGAGCGTTTAACAGCACCAGTTTGTATTTTTCGAGGGCTTCTGCTTCTTTCTGTTGTTTTTCGAGGTTATCCGCCTCTTTTAATAGAAGATTGATATCCTGCGCCTGTGCAGCAAAAAAGCAAAATGATAGACAAAGACTGAACAGCCATTTCATGGGACGATACTTTACAGGTTCTTTCTTTTTAATTCAAAACTCACCCCCACACTCCCCTGCATCTGTGCAATAGGCGGATGTGTTTTGCGGATGGAGATCACTACTTCTTCAGCCAGAGAAAACTGTGCCAGAATTTTTTGTGCAATATCAGTAACCACCGTTTCCAATAAGGGGGTTGCCACTGCCATTCTTTTCTTCACCAATTCATACACCGATACATAATCAATTGTATCACTCATATGCTTTACGGGAAGATGTTCCGGCGAATGTTTGATGGTAATATTCAACTCAAACTCATTCCCCAATACTTTCTCCTCCTCATACAAACCATGATGAGCAAAGAAGATGATATTGTGAAGATGGATGGAAAGCATAGGGAGTAATTAAAAATTAGAAATTAGAAATTAATAATTAGGGTTGGCAATTTTTAATTATTAATTTTTAATTTCTAATTGGTACTAAGCGAGTCCTTTCGCACTCAGGTACCGCTCTGCATCCAGCGCGGCCATACAGCCACTGCCTGCGGCGGTTACGGCCTGGCGGTAGTTTTTGTCCTGCACATCGCCTGCGGCGAATACACCTTCTATATTGGTTTTGGAAGTGCCGGGGATGGTATTGATATAACCGGTCTCATCCATATCGATCCACTCTTTGAAGATCTCACTGTTGGGCTGATGGCCAATGGCCACAAAGAAACCGCTGATGGGTATTTCCTGTGTTTCCTGTGTCTGGTTATTCTTTATGCGAACCGCTTCTACTTTTTTCTCGCCTAAGATCTCATCGGTGTCTGTGTTCCAGTACACTTTAATATTGGGTGTGTTCACTACCCTGTCCTGCATCACTTTGCTGGCACGCATTTTATCTTTACGGATGAACATGTGAACCGTAGTACATAGTTTAGAAAGATACATGGCTTCCTCCGCTGCTGTATCCCCTGCCCCAACGATCGCGACTTCTTTGCCACGGAAGAAAAATCCATCACAAACGGCACAGGCACTTACGCCAAAACCATTCAGTCTTTCTTCGCTGGGTATGCCCAACCATTTAGCAGAAGCGCCGGTACAGATGATCACAGAATCTGCTTCGATCAGTTTCTCTTCATCGATCCATACTTTATAGGGTTGCTGACTGAAATCAACTTTTGTTGCCAATCCATAACGGATATCGGCACCCATTCTTGCCGCCTGTTTTTCAAAATGCACCATCATATCCGGCCCCTGGATCCCATCCGGATAACCGGGATAGTTCTCCACTTCCGTGGTGATAGTGAGCTGACCGCCGGGTTGTATTCCCTGGTACAAAACGGGTTTCATATTAGCCCTTGCTGCATAGATAGCAGCGGTATATCCTGCCGGACCTGAACCAATGATCAACACATGTACATGCTCTGTAGCCTCATTTTCCATACTATTCTGTTTATTTATTTAGACGAACAAAAATATCGAACCCTTGCAGTTACGCGGGTTTGGTTTTTCACAAAGAACGCTTATTTGGGGATAATCAATGCTTTATACTGCACGGCATAGCCACAAAAGGAGCCCAATGCCCCGTTACTGATATTACCCAATACTTTTCCGGGTGAAGAAAATGGATTGCCAACCGATTGATAAGTGAATTCCCAGGTTCTCCAGAATTCATAACTGGCTTTATCAATATTGCAGAATTTCACGATCGCCGTATCCCCCCGTTTGAAATAACCATAATCCTCAAACTTCAGTTTTACATTTTTAGACACCCCCTGGTCTACCTGTATATCATAGGTCTTTCCATCAACGATCTGGTCGTCAAATACACTGTTTAGCCCCGGATAAAAATCTTTGTTATTGGAACTCGTAAAATAACGGATATAATTACCCAGTCCGGGCGGATCGGTTACCCTCGACATCAACACTACTTTATTGGTATCAGGGTTATTGGGTGCTTTTTTCCACCAAAGTGAATCCATTTTCTTGGTCATCACCGGAATCGTGGTGGTAGAAGTATATACCTGTCCGCCGGTTTCTATCCGGAGGGTATACGTCTTCCCCATTTCTCCAAACAAGCTTGTCTGTGGAGCTGTATAATAGTAGAAATAATAGCCACCGGCAAGTGGAACAGCCACTTCTTTCAGCGTGTACGTATTGGTTCCGTTATTAATGCTCACATTGGCCCCATGCACATAAGAACCATTTAAAGTGGCGGCATCAATTTCTGAGAAATAATTCAATGAGTTGGAAATAGCCACTACGGCTGCCTGCCCGCTTTCGATCTGCCCTTCCACCACCAGCTTGGGCGATTGCTGCACAGTATCCAGCTGCACGGTCTTTTCGCAGCCCATCAGTGCCAATAAAACAAGCGTACCAAAGACCCATTTTTTCATGATGCAAAATTATAGGGATACAACAAGAGAAACAGTTAAAAGTTATAAGTTATAAGTGTTAAGTAATAAGTATATAGGTGAAATTTCCCCTCCTTGTGCAGCGGGGAGGGGAAATGGCTATCTGTCTTCTATCTGTATAAAACAAAACCCCTCGATGTTACGAGGGGCTTTTATCAGATAGTTGGATAAAATTTTATCCCAAATATGCTTTTAATGCATTGCTGTAACGGGCTTTCTGTAAGCGTTTGATCGCTCTTTCTTTGATCTGGCGGATACGTTCCTTGGTCAGGTCGTATTTCATTCCGATCTGCTCAATGGTTACGCCATTTTCGCCGTCCAGTCCAAAATAAGCATTTACGATCTCTGCTTCACGCGGGCTTAATGATTTTAATACCCTGCGGATCTCTTCACGGAGTGAATCTTTCATCACATCTTCATCGGTATCATCACTTCCTTCCAACAGATCACCCATGGCTACATCTTCGGCCTCGTGTACGGGGGCATCCAATGACGTGTGACGGGTATTGCTCTGGAAGATATTGTTGATCTCGGTTTCGCTCATTTCCAGGATCTCAGCCAGCTCCTCAGTTGAAGGCTCGCGCTCATGCTCCTGTTCAAAAGCCATATAGGCTTTGTTGGCTTTATTGTAAGTGCCGATCTTATTCTGTGGTAAACGTACCAACCTTCCCTGCTCGGCCAAAGCCTGCAGAATTGACTGACGGATCCACCATACGGCGTAAGAGATAAATTTAAAACCCTTGGTTTCATCAAAACGCTGGGCAGCTTTGATCAGGCCGAGGTTTCCTTCGTTGATCAGATCACTTAAAGAAAGACCCTGGTGCTGGTATTGTTTGGCTACAGATACTACGAAACGCAGGTTGGCCTGTACCAGTTTGTCCAGTGCACGCTGATCGCCCATCTTGATCTTCTGAGCCAGTGTGGTCTCTTCTTCCGGGGTGATCATCGGTATTTTGGAAATTTCCTGCAGATACTTTTCAACGGCCTGTGAATCCCGGTTAGTGATCTGTGTAGCGATTTTGAGCTGCCTCATGGATGTGTAATTACTTGACTTATATTATGAAAACGTCTAAAAGACCACAATTGTTTTGCAAACGCTGTACAAGAGACCGTTAAATTATGGCTGAACTTTCAGAAGTCTGCAAAGGTACGTTGCAACAACGAATTTTGCCAGCTTTTGTGGAAAAACTTGCGTATTTGGGCAAAAAAACGCAATGTTTTACCCTGATCCTGTATAAATTAAACATAAACAGAAACCTGAAAAACTTCCGTTTCCATTTATCTTCGCAGCCTTATGATAGATTTCAGATCCGACACAGTTACCCGCCCTACCCCCGGGATGCTGGAAGCCATGATGAAAGCCCCTGTTGGGGACGATGTTTTTGGAGAAGATCCTTCCATTAACCAGCTGGAAGCCATGAGTGCTGAGCTTTTTGGGATGGAAGCGGGGATCTTTTGTCCGAGCGGTACCATGACCAACCAGATCGCTATCAAATGTCATACACAACCCGGAGATGAGGTGATCTGTGATAAATTATCGCATGTGTACCTGTATGAAGGCGGCGGAATTGCTTCTAATTCAGGCGCTTCCGTCAGATTATTGGAAGGAAACCGCGGTAGGTTGACTGCTGACCAGGTGAAGGAAGCCATCAATCCTGAGGATGTACATAAACCCGTTACCACGCTGGTTTCTCTCGAGAACACCGGTAACCGTGGTGGGGGTAGTTGTTATAATTTTGCTGATATACAGGCTATTAAAGAGGTTTGTTTACAAAATAATTTGAAGCTGCACCTTGATGGGGCCCGTCTTTTTAATGCCTTGGTGGCTAAAAACGAGACCTGTAAGCAATATGGGGAGGCTTTTGATTCCATTTCGATCTGTCTGAGCAAGGGCCTGGGAACACCTGTAGGCAGTGTGTTGATCGGTACCCGGCAGATGATCAAAAAAGCACGCAGGGTGAGAAAAGTGTTTGGCGGGGGCATGCGCCAGGCCGGGTATCTGGCTGCAGCGGGTATCTATGCTTTGGAGAATAACGTAGCAAGGCTGGCAGAAGACCATGCGCACGCCCAAATGATCACGGCTGCCCTGGTAAAAAAGGATTTTACGGGTGAGATCTTACCTGTTGAGACGAATATCGTTATTTTTGAGGTGAAAGGGCGGTACACCGCACCTGAGTTGGCCGCAAAATTCAAGGAACAGGGAATTTTCGTGATCGCCATCTCTCCTACACAGATCAGGATCGTTGTACATCTTGATATTCACCCTAACGATGTGGCTAAGACCATTGAAGTGATCGACTCGCTGTAGATCATCATTTCATAAAACGAAATCATTTATAACAGAAGAACAGCTATGCTACCCAGAATTAACCCAACGAATACACAGGCCTGGTTTTTATTAAAGAAACACCATGAGGAGGAAATGAGCCGCCGGCATATGCGCGATCTTTTTACCGCAGATCCTGATCGTTTCAAAAAATTTTCCATCACACTCGGCGATATCCTGTTTGATTATTCCAAGAATATCATCAACCAGAAAACATTACAGTTGCTGTTACAGCTAGCCGAAGATTGCAAGCTGAAAGATGCGATCCATGATATGTTTGCCGGGATCAAGATCAATGAAACAGAGGGACGTGCCGTATTGCATACCGCCCTTCGTGATTTTTCTGATTCTGCTATCCTTGTGGAAGGAAAAGATATCATGCCCCGTATCCGTAAAGTACAGAATCACATGAAAGATTTTTGTGAGAAAGTGCATAGCGGTAAATGGAAGGGCTATACCGGCAAGAAAATAAAATACATCGTTAATATCGGAATCGGTGGCAGCGATCTCGGGCCATTCATGGTTACCGAAGCACTCCGCCCCTACTGGAAAGAAGGGATCCAGTCATTTTTTGTGAGCAATGTTGACGGAACCCATATTGCCGAAACCTTAAAGAAAGTAAAACCGGAAGAAACCCTTTTCCTGGTGGCTTCCAAAACCTTTACTACGCAGGAAACCATGACCAATGCACTTTCTGCACGTGATTGGTTTCTTGAATCTGCAAAGGATGCTGCACATGTTGCCAAACATTTTGTGGCATTAAGCACCAATGAAAAAGAAGTAACCGCTTTCGGTATTGATAAAGCCAATATGTTCGAATTCTGGGATTGGGTTGGCGGACGATACTCGTTATGGAGTGCGATCGGTTTATCAATTGCTTTGACCATTGGCTATGAAAATTTTGAACAGTTGCTGAAAGGTGCGTTTGCGGTAGATGAACATTTTAAGAAAGAAAAATTTGATAAGAATATTCCGGTATTGATGGCATTAATCGGGATCTGGTACACCAATTTCTTTGGCGCACAGAGCGAAGCCATATTGCCTTATGATCAATACATGCACCGTTTTGCCGCCTATTTCCAGCAGGGAAATATGGAAAGCAATGGTAAGAGTATTGACAGAAGCGGTAACCCGGTCAACTATTCAACCGGCCCGGTGATCTGGGGAGAGCCCGGCACTAATGGGCAGCATGCTTTCTATCAACTGATCCACCAGGGTACGTTGATGATACCCTGCGATTTTATTGCACCTGCGATTAGTCATAATGCCATTGGCGACCACCACGTAAAACTTCTCTCCAACTTTTTTGCCCAAACAGAAGCCCTGATGAATGGTAAATCGGAGAACGGTGTGAAAGTGGAACTGATGAAGGCAGATAAGAAAGAAGATGAGATCAAAAAGCTGGCACCTTTTAAAATATTTGAAGGGAACAAACCCACCAATTCCATTCTGGTTAAAGAAATTACTCCTTATACATTGGGTAGCCTGATCGCTTTATATGAACATAAGATCTTTGTGCAGGGTGTGATCTGGAACATCTTCAGTTTTGATCAATGGGGTGTAGAGTTGGGTAAGCAGCTGGCTAACCAGATCTTGCCTGAGTTGACTGATGACGAACCGGTGAGCTCGCATGATGGCTCTACAAATGGGTTGATCAATGCGTTTAAGGCCTACTGTAAACAATAACGTCTTTACGAATATCGAACAAGGAATATTGAATGTTGAAGTTTACGAATGATATTTTGATCAGGCCGATTTCGTTAGCAGATAATGCTGCGATCGCGAATATTATCCGCAGAAGCCTGGAAGAATTCGGGGCTAATCATCCGGGTACGGTTTATTATGATGACTCGACCGATCATTTATTTGAACTATTCCAGTCAACACCCCTACGCGCGTATTTTATTGCCGAAAAAGGCGGAGCCGTTATCGGTGGTGCCGGTATTTTTCCAACAGAGGGATTGCCCGAAGGAACCTGTGAACTGGTGAAGATGTATCTCTCTCCGGCCGCTCGTGGACTGGGTTTGGGTAGAATGATGATCAGTAAATGTATGGAACTGGCGGTTGAGAAAGGCTTCACCCATATGTATCTCGAAACCATGCCTGAACTGAGAAAGGCAGTTAGTGTGTATGAAAAATTCGGATTTGAGTACCTGAAAGGGCCGATGGGGAATACAGGGCATAGTGGCTGTGATATATGGATGATCAGGAAACTCTGACCCCCTGACCACCTCCAACCCCCTGGGAGGGGGCTAATATTTAGTGATGGGTAGCAATACTTTTTAGCATAAGAAAGCCGCTTTTTGAGGAAGCGGCTTTCTTGTTTTATCAATGTAATGAGAATATTACCATTTGTCTACTTCTTCAGAAGCGCTGTTGGCGGCAGCTACTGCGTCGGTGATGGGTGTTGGGGCTACTTCAACAGGAGCCTGAACTTCCGGCTCTGCTTGTGCTACGGGTGCAGGGGCAATATAGGTTGATTCACCACCTTCTGAGCCGTTTCCTTCACCTTCTCCTTCCGGATATTCGTGGTTGAATGCATCAAAATCAAAATCCGGCATCAGGTCTGTCTTCACATAATCGATCGCTTCGCCCAGAGCTTTAATGAATTTGTTGAAGTCTTCTTTGTACAGGAAGATCTTGTGCCTGTCGTAACCATTGTCATCAAAGCGTTTGCGGCTTTCTGTGATGGTTAAAAAGTAATCATTTCCGCGGGTTGCCCTTACATCAAAAAAATAGGTTCTTCTTTTTCCGGCCCTGATACGTTTGCTGTAAACACTCTCCATTTTTTTGTCATTGTTCTCGTACGCCACAGTTAGTTGTTTTTTGGTTTTTGAAATACTTTTTAAGTGTCACAAATATAGGATTGTTTCAGAATTACCAAAATTTTAGCAGAAAGTCCATAGACGATAGTCCATGGACCAAGGTCTACGGACTATGAACGGCTGTTTTCAGCAGTTTCTTCCGTTAACTGTAACCGGTACAATTCAGCATAATACCCGTTATTGGCCATGAGTTCCTCATGCGTGCCCTGTTCGGCCAGTTCGCCGTTGTCAAGCACGATGATATTATTGAATGGGAAGGATGAAAAGATCCGGTGGGTAATGATCAGGGCCGTTTTATCGTGCAGGTAGCGGTAGAGGTTTCCGATGATCTCATTTTCTGTTTTGGCATCCACGGCACTGAGACAATCATCAAATACAATGATCTCCGGTTCTTTAATAAGCGCACGGGCAATAGAGATCCGTTGTTTTTGTCCACCGCTCAAGGTTACGCCCCGCTCTCCTATCATGGTATCATATCCATGGTTAAAACCCAGGATCTCATTATGTACACTCGAGGAAACCGCTGCTTTTTCAATGGTTTCTTTGGAAGCGGTCTTTGATAAACCAAAACTGATATTATTACTTACCGAATCGCTGAACAGAAAAATATCCTGCTGCACATAGCTGATCTGTTCGCGCAGGGTTTTGAGGTCTATATTCCGGATATCGGTACCTCCTACCTGTATCGTTCCTTTGGATGGGTCATAGAAACGTAATAAGAGTTGCGCCAGTGTTGACTTTCCGCTTCCTGTGCGGCCGAGGATCAGGACCTTATCTCCTTTCTTAATCCGTAGATCGATATGTTGTAAAGCTTTGATACCTGTATGCGGATAGGTAAAACTCATATCAGAAAACACGATATCGCCGCTTACCCTTTCCTTTACCGCATCTTCTGCATTGGCTATCACGGGTTCTGTTTTCAGGAATTCATTTAATCGTTTTTGTGAAGCAGCCGCACGTTGTATCATACTGGCCGTCCAGCCAATCGCGATCACCGGAAATGTGAGCATATTGATATAGATCACAAACTCAACGATCAGGCCTACTTTGCTCGTATCCTGTAAAGCTTCCATCCCACCGATCATGATCGTTACCAAGGTACTCAGCCCGATCATCAATGCCATACTGGGAAAATAGATGGCTTCCACTTTTGCCAGGCCCACCGCATTCTTTTTATATTCCTCGCTGTTCTTCCGGAAAAAACCCAGCATAGCTTTTTCCTGTACAAAGGATTTGATTACCCGAATGCCTGAATAGGATTCCTGTGCATTGGTGGTAAGGTCTGACAATAACGACTGGATCTTCTCGCTTTTTTTATGGATGATACTGTTGACCAGGTAAACCGTGAGTGCCAGTATCGGCAAAGGGGCCAATACCAGAAAACTGAGGTGTACATCTTTTCTGAACATGCTTACCAGGCAAAACCCGATCAGCGAAACCAGGTTGATCAGGTACATGATCGCAGGGCCGGTGTACATCCGCACACGGCTCACGTCTTCTGTCATACGGTTCATCAGGTCGCCCGTACTATGCGTCTTATAAAAATGGGTATCCAGTTTCTGGTAGTGCCGGTAGATCTCGTTCTTTTGATCAAATTCAATATGCCGGCTCATTACGATAATGGTCTGCCGCATAAAAAACATCAGTATACCCCTGATCAGTGCCAGCACAAGAATGGTGATACTGCAGATGGCAATGAGTCCGCCAAAAGAGATATTGGCTCCTTGTACGAAATCAATAAAAAGATCCACCAGTTTATCGTGAACGGGCCTTACCGCAGGAGGATGAGCCCCCGGAAGCTTTTGCTGAACCTGGTTAATGACAAAGCCTGTCACCTGTGGGGCGAGTACGGCAAAGTAATTAGACGACATCACAAAGAAGATCCCGATAAAGAAACGGTAACGGTATTTCCAGAAGTATTTATTAACGGCTGCGAGGTGCTTCAATTACGTCTGATGTTTTGGCAAAGGTAATGGGCAAACCCGATTCTGCATGGGTGAATTGATGAATGGGAATTCTGCCACCTGTTTTTCCTCAGGAGAGGATTATATGTGAATACTGTAATTAATAGGGCCGATCATGTAATGGATCCTGCGCTGAATGTATTCATCTTTGAATTGCCATCTAAAAAGGATTCCATGAAAAACAATTACCGGAAAGACACACAGATTATCCAGGCTATTTTTTCGGCTTATGCTCCTGTAAAAATTGTAAGCAAAAAGCCTTTTTTACCTTATCCCGCTTTTGTAAAATCTTTTTTTGCTTTTGGAAAACAGGTATAATCCTCCGGTTTGAAAGATAAGAACATGAATAGCGGCCGGATATTACTTCTATTATTATCCATATTTCTTTTCCTGAAATTTGACGGGAATGCCCAGGATGCTTCTACGATCATCCCTGAAAATAAAACCATCAAAGACACTTCTCTTCAGCGCGACCTGATCGATATTGCCAAAGAACTATTGCATATCAGGGTAAAAGATGCTACTGAGGTCCGTGGTAAAAAAGTTTATTTTTCCCTGCTCCCTTTCAGCAGTGCTGTGCCCGGTGGTAGCGGCAGGGCATTGATCACCAGCACCACAGCCGGCGCCTATCTGGGGCCAAGAAAAACAACTAATATTTCCAGTGCCACATTTACACCCTACTGGAATTTTAACGGAAGGTTTGGCCTGCCTTTACGTACAAGTATCTGGTTACCGGATAACACCTGGACGATACAGGGAGATACCCGGTTTTTGTATTATCCGCAATACACCTGGGGCCTGGGCAGTACACATACCAATGATGAAAGCATCCTGGTTGATTACAAGTACCTGCGTTTTTATCAGAGTTTATTAAAACGGGTCACACCCTATTTTTATGCAGGCGTAGGCTATCACATTGATTACCGGGTAAATATCAAAAGCGATGATTCAACGATCAATCTGAAACAGTATACGGGCTATCCTTATGGAACCGGAAGTAATTCTTTTGCATCAGGGTTCAGCCTCAATCTTTTATATGATACCCGCAATAATTCAATCAATCCCTTACCCGGCAGTTATGCGAACATAGTGTACCGGAATAATCCCCGGTTCCTGGGAAGTAATGAGAACTGGCAATCATTGTATATTGATATCAGAAAATACCTGTCGCTCAATCCTTCAAAACCCGATCAGCAGAATGTATTGGCTTTCTGGTCGTACTTATGGACCGTTTTAAAAACCGGCGCCCCTTACCTTGATCTGCCCAGCCTGGGTTGGGATCCTGAAAACCGGTCCGGCCGAGGGATAGATCAAAACCGGTATCGCGGAGAAACACTTCTCTATATGGAGAGTGAATACAGACGGGATCTTACCCGTAATGGATTATTTGGGTTTGTTGTATTTGCCAATATCAATACCGTAAGTGGTTCAGAAACCCTTTTCCGTTCCTGGCATCCCGCTGCCGGTGCAGGGTTAAGGATTAAATTTAATAAAGGCTCCAATACCAATATCGGAATGGACTTTGGGTTTAGCAAGGGTTATCAGTCACTCATGTTCAGCCTGGGAGAAGCATTTTAACAAAATAAAAATCTCTGAAAAGGAAAACGGTCAATCCGGCTTATGGAATAGTACTAGCTTTAAAGACTGTTAATTTTGCATTTGTGAATGAATAACCGCTTCATTTTTTTTATCGCGATCATTGTTGCCACTCTTTATCTATCCTGTCAGGATAAATACCTGATGGGTAATATTCCCGTGGCAAAGGGCTCATTAAAAAGTGAATCTTCCGGTGCCTGTCTCCCTAAAACGCTTGCAGGAACTTACACAGCCGGCAAAGCGCTTACCGATACCAATTATCTGGAAGTGTCTGTTATTGTAAAGAGTACGGGTACCTATATCATCAGTACCAATACCGTAAACGGATATTCTTTTACAGGCAGCGGAACCTTTACAAGTTTGGGAACCAATACCGTTAAACTGGCTGCCAAAGGCACACCACTTACCGCCGCTACCAATGATCTTACCGTAAGTTTTGATACAAGTACTTGTCATGTTGCCATAACCATATCACCAGCCGGTGGTGTACCTGCGGTGTATACATTGTCCGGCGCACCCAATGCCTGCGCCAATTCGGTCGTAAGCGGTGCTTTTGCCAGAGGTTCTGCATTGGATACTTTTTCTAAGGTGAGTATTTCGGTAAACGTTACCACGCCGGGTAGTTATGCGATCAGTACCAATACAGTGAATGGATATAAGTTTTCAGCATCGGGAACTTTTGCAGCGGCAGGAAATCAAACGGTTGTACTCATTCCTGCGGGCACACCGGTAAGTACAGGTACGGATGCATTTACGGTTAACGGCAGTAATACTAACTGTGGATTTTCCATAACTGTGCTGGATCCGGTTGTGGTGGGGAATAATGACCATTTACCGCTTTCAGTTACCAATTACTGGACCTATGATGACCTGTTGAATGCAGGTGATACACTCAGAAGATATATTCCGGATTCGTTGGTGCAGATAAACGGGTTTCCTTATAAAGTGATGTATGAACAGCAGAAATATGGAGATCCGGTACCCTTTCTGTATCGCAAAACAGATTCGGTATATTATGAGTATACCTCTATTGATAAATATACTTTGTCTGTTAAGTTCGCACCTGCTATTGTTAAAGACTTCCCCTTTGTGCGTGAGTATCTGAAAACCGGTGATACCTGGACAAGTGATGAATATATCGGCACAGCCACATTTGGCCAACAGATCTTTCTTCGGTATGATTTTACCTGCGATAATGCCAATGCAACAGTAAGCCTCAACGGAAAGACATTTACGAGTGTCTATAAGATCAGCATGCGGCCTAAAATAAAATCTGCCACTACCTATCCTTATGAATCCACCACTGAACTGGTTCAGATCTGGTATGCCAAAGGGATCGGTGTGATCTATTCCAAAAAGATCAATAACGGTTTTTCAATTTATGAGAACCGGATCCGGTATTGGCAGGTCAGATAATATTGAATGTTGAACTGGCCTTTGTATTGATCTTACCTCACTCTATCCTTTTATTTTGAAAAATATTTTGTGAAACCAAAAGGTTTCTTATATATTTATGCAACCAAAAGGTTACATAAATGAGACGAGATGTGTTCCAGGCAATTGCAGATCCTACCCGGAGAGAGATCATTGGGCTGATCGCTCAAAAACCGCTGAATGTAAATGCGGTTTCTGAGCAGTTTGCAGTGAGCCGAACGGCTGTGTATAAGCACATGAAGATCCTGACCGAATGTGGCCTGGTGGTGATTACCCAACAGGGACGTGAACGGTTTTGCGAGGCTCAAATGGATAAGCTCAATGAAGTATCGGATTGGGTTGAACAATACCGCCAGTTCATGGAAACAAAACTGGATGCATTGGAACACTATTTACATACAATTCAAAAACAAAAAAAGCATGCAAAACGCAGAAAGTAATACAGCAGAAAGAGAGATCCGGATCTCACGCTTATTAAATGCACCGGTTTCATTGGTATGGAAGGTCTGGACAGATCCTGATCATATTAAAAACTGGTGGGGCCCCAATGGGTTTACGAATACGATCACAAAAATGGAGATCGAACCGGAGGGTGAATGGGACTTCGTGATGCATGGCCCGGATGGAACCGATTATAAGAACAAGAGCCTGTTCAAAGAAGTGATCAAGGAAAAAAAACTGGTGTACGAACATATCTCCCACCCCAGATTTGTTTCTACCATTGAATTTGAAAGCCGGGGCAATCAAACCTTTTTAAGCTGGCAAATGCTTTTTGATACCAAAGAAGAGCTGGATAAAGTAGTTAAAACATTCAAAGCCGATGAAGGCCTGAAACAGAATGTGGAGAAACTGGAAGTCTATTTACAGAACGCAGTACAGTAACTGATACCTTATTAAACTAACAAGGAATATCGAACGTTGAATGATCTTACACTTCAACATTCAATATTCCTTGTTCAATATGCAATATTCTCAGATTGCTTTACTAAACGTATTCGTACTGATCTGTTTTCTCCAGAGCTGTGCATCGATGGCTGCGCTGATATTGCGGATGAAGGACATGCCTTTATCTGTTACTTCGATAGCATTGCCAGTGAGTATGACCAACCCGTCTTCTTCCAATATGCGGAGTTTCTCAAATGCTTCTTTCACAAATACAGGATCCAGTACCGGATTTTCCAATACCGTTTTGTTCTCGCACATCAGTTCCAATATTTTTTTCCGGATCACCACATCTTCTTCATTCAATAAATGGCCGAAGACAAGGGGCAGCTCTCCCCTGTTCACTTTCTCTTCATATGCTTCCACTTCTTTTTCATTTTGCGCAAACGCATTCCATGCATCGCTGATGCTGGATACACCGAGGCCAATAATGAGTTTTGATTTTGTGGTGGTATACCCCATAAAATTCCTGTGGAGGTTACCGCTTTTAGCTGCAAGAAAAAGTTTATCATCCAGCAGAGCAAAATGATCCATCCCGATACTTTTAAAACCGGCTGCCTCCAGTAATTCCCTTCCCTTATGATACATCTCCCATTTGGCATTGGCATTGGGCAGGTCTTTCTCTGTATATCTTCTTTGTACCTTACTTTTCCATGGCACGTGTGCATAGGAATAGAAAGCGATCCTGTCTGGCATAAAACCTTTGATCAGGCTGATGGTATGTTCAATACTCTCAATTGTCTGATGTGGCAAGCCATAGATCAGATCAATATTGATGCTTTTGTAATTATATTTTCTGGCCCAGTCAACCACTTCTTTTGTGGTTTCATACGATTGTACCCGGTTGATCACAAACTGCACTCTCGGGTCAAAATCCTGAACGCCTAAGCTCACCCGGTTAAAACCAACGCCTGCCAATTGTTTGATATGTTCCTCAGTTGTATAATTCGGATGCACTTCAATACTGAATTCATGGTTCTCACTTATTATGGCACCATCTGTAATGCCTTTGATGAGTTGTACAAGGTTATCTGGACTGAAAAAAGTAGGCGTTCCTCCTCCCAGATGTATCTCTTTGATAACAGGAACCGAAGGCAGCAGAGAACGGTACATGGCCCATTCTTTTAAAACGGTGCTGATATAGGGATCTTCCACTGCATGGTTTACTGTGATCCGTTTATTGCAGGCACAGAAAGTACACATGTTCTCACAAAAAGGAAGGTGAATATAGATACACAATTCGCCGTTCTCAGCAGTAAAAGTGTTCACCACCGATTCTTTCCATTTGGCCACATTTATCGTAGCAAAATCCCAGTACGGTACGGTTGGATAACTCGTATAACGGGGTGTAGGCACATCATATTTGTGAAGAAGATCCAGCAGGTTATTGCTCATATCGGGTAAATTATCATGATCAAAAGCAAAAATACCGGTGCAGATACTGCAAAACAATGACGGTGGTTAGGTTGTGAAGGAATGACAATTGTTTGACAATCGTAGAAAGTAGCTTAGTAAGCCGGGGATAGTTAAAAAGGTTAAAAGGGTTAAAATAGTTAAAGTGGTAAATCCTTTTTTAACTATTTTAACCCTTTTAACTACTTTAACGATTTTAACGAATCACTCCGCTACTGCTTCTTCGTCCACACATTATTCTCTGCATTAAAATCCGGCAATACCTTATCCGGATCATAGGTAACAGAAATAATTTCTTCGGTAGATGGATATTTGAAGGTCCAGCTGGTATTACGTTCCCAAACTTCTACCGGCAGTTTCACACGCTCTGTCTTGCCGCTTTTCAGTTTGATCTCCAGGATCACCGGCATCACCATTTTCTCCAGGTTATCCAGCGTGATCAATGCACCTTTGGTAGAATCGTTGCCAACATATTTTACATCACGTACGGCAACATCCAAACGCCAGGTATTGGCAAACCATCCCCTCCAGAACCACTGCAGGCTTTCTCCTGCAACATTTTCAATAGTGCGGAAGAAATCATCCGGTGTGGGATGTTTGAATGCCCAACGTTTGATATAGGTTTGAAAAGCACGGTCAAACCGCTCAGGGCCGAGGATCTGGTCACGTAGCAGGTTTAGGCCTGCGCCGGGTTTGCTATATAATAATGTGCCGTTATTTCTTTCTTTCAGGTTATCGGGTCCATTGCTCAGAATTGGCTCCAGTGTAGGTAAGGTAAATGCATTACCGGTTGCATGCATGTCCGCTGCACGGATAGGTTTAAACTCCCCGTTATTGAAATTGGCAGTTGACAACCCATTGATGAAAGTATTGAAACCTTCGTCCATCCAACCATATAAGCGTTCATTGGAACCTACGATCATCGGGAACCAGGTATGTCCAAACTCATGATCATGTACACCCCATAATCCACGGCCACTGCTTCTTGCACCACAGAATACGATACCGGGATACTCCATGCCACCGGGTGTACCGGCTACAGCTGTTGCTGCCGGATAAGGATATTCAAACCATTTATTGGAATTATACTCAAGAGATTTTTTTACAAATTCAGTGGAACGCCTCCAGCCATTGCCATTGGAAAGTGTATCACTTTCAACCGGGTAAGCAGAGATCGCAATAGATTTCTTACCACTAGGCATGATCATATTTGCCGCATCGATCACAAAGGCAGAAGATGCTGCCCATGAGGCATCACGTGCATTCTTCAGTTTGAAATGCCAGGTAAGGGTAGATTTTCCTGCAGGACGTGAAGCCGGATCCGTTACTTCTTCTTTTGAACGGATCACCACTGTTTTTTCACTCTGTACAGCCTGTGCCCAACGTTTTTGCTGTTCGGCAGTGTATACTTCCTGTGGGTTAACCAGTTCACCGGAACAAACCACAATATCATTGGCCTGTGCAGTAATCTTAATATCAAAATCGCCATACTCGAGGTAAAATTCTCCCGGGCCGGTGTATGGCAAAGTATTCCATCCGCTTACATCATCAAATACACACATGCGTGGGTACCATTGGGCAACGGTAAAAATCTTTCCGTTTTTGGTTTTCAGGATTCCCATCCTGTCTGAACCATAATCAGGCGATATAAAAGAGTATTCGATTTTTAATTTTAAGCTGGCCCCGTTTGCTCCGAGTTCTTTCGGAAGAAATACCTGCATACGGGTATCTTCGATCATGAACTTCACATCTGTTGCTGTATTGGGGTTGGCAGCACTCACTATTTTTACTGACTTGATCTTATAACCTGCATCAAATACTTGTCCCCTGCCACCATTACGGCTGCCGGCTGTAGGAACGATAGCGGTTCCGCGTGAATCCTGTTTGAAAAGATTCTGGTCGAGCTGCATCCAAACAAAATCCATTTTCAAAGGGCTGTTATTGGTATAGGTAACGATCTCTGATGCAGTGATCTCGTTGGTCTCATCATTCAACCTGGCATCCAGTTGGTAATCGGCGCGGTTCTGCCAGTATTTTGGGCCGGGTTCTCCGGTAGCTGCCCTGTATTCTGTTCCATTCTTGGTAAAGAAGAAAGGTGCAAAGGTTTCGCTGTAACTGTATTTGGTTGCCGGTGCATTGGGGTCGGGCTGCTCTACTGGCCTTCCGCCACGTGCCGGTTGCCTGTTGGCCTGTGCATTAGCCGCAGGTGGCGTTGTGGTGGTCTGAGCTTGTGTAACATTGATCACTGCGAACAATGCGCATGCTGCAAAAAGAACTGATTTCATTGCAATGTGTTTTGATGGAGAAAGCGCAATATTACACTATTAAGGGACTGGCCGCTTTTTGTGAACAGCCCCTATTTACTGAATAGGATACATATTCGGTAAATAAGGTTTAGGCTCGGTAAAATGGATGATATGTGTTGAAGATTGAATATGAAATTGCCACAGAATACACAGATTGACACAGATATTTTCTGTGGTATCCTGTGCCCTCTGTGGCAAAACAGATTACTAATCAGGCAGGTTCTTCAAAAAGAAATCACGGATATTGCCCCCCATGATCTTTTCAATATCCGATCGGGTAAAACCAAGTTTCAATAATTCCGTTACGATCAGAGGTGCGCCGGTTACATCAAAATGCATTTCAAAAGCACCATCCCAGTCAGAGCCCAATGCCACTTTATCAACACCAATTTTATCTGCTACGTATTTGATTGTTTTAGCAGTTGCTGCCGCATCTTTTCCACAAACAGCTGTCTCCCATAAGCCCACACCTACCAGTCCGTTTCGTTTGCCTATCTCCAGTAAATGTTCATCCGACATATTACGCTGGTTATCACATACACCTTTTACACCTGTATGTGAAACCAGTAACGGGCCGTTATGGTATTTAAACACATCATTGA
The DNA here is from genome assembly GCA_966076165.1 of uncultured Chitinophagaceae bacterium. Taxonomy (GTDB): domain Bacteria; phylum Bacteroidota; class Bacteroidia; order Chitinophagales; family Chitinophagaceae; genus Sediminibacterium. Next base: position 7,576 of record CBHRAM010000011.1, on the reverse strand, counting down.
TCGTTTGCTGTGAACAATGTGCAAGATCAATAGTGATATGCAGGCTGTCCATTTTCTTGATCAGCTGCACCCCTTTTTCCGTTAAACCGGTTTTATTCATGCCATGTGCAGAGCCTGCCCATTCATTATCGAAAAAATGCGCCAACCCTATATAGCGTACACCGGCATTGTATAATTCATTCAGATTGGCGAGGTCATTCTCCAATGGCTGCGCTCCTTCCAGTCCCAGCATGCCGGATGTTAACTGATGATTCTTCTCCCGGTCAGTAATAAATTTTTGCAGATCCGCTTTAGTCCCGATCACACGGAATTGCCCCTTTGATTGTTCCGCAAACTTATGCAGGCTGTTACATTGACGCAATGCCCTTGCCTTAATACTGAACCAGGTATTGAATGTTTGCAGCTGCATAAAATTGAGCAGCCCGATCTGATCGGAATTGCTGGGGTTCTTTTCAATATTGATCCCGAAGGGAACCTTGCTTACAATACTAAACACCTGAAAAGCAAAATTGGCTTTTTGCATCCGGGGAAGGTCTACATGGCCGTAATCATGCTCTGTTAATAAATTCCTATCCCACAGCAACGCATCACAATGCAGGTCACCGATAAAAGGAATTGAATCATACCAGGCTACTTTTTCAAACGGCCCTTTTACGGTGGATTTGTTTTTTGATCTGTCAATAAATTTCGGGCCAAATGCAAAGAAAACCACAGTGGCAATCAGGATGATATATAGGAGGATACTGAATACTCTTTTCATTGTAAGTCGGGATATTTTCTGTAAGTTATGTAAAACAGAAATTTATTTTTACAATTTTATTCGTTCTGTTTCGGTGGATTATGGTTTAATTTTACATCCGATCCAATACGCTACTCCATGAAAAAAACAGCCGTTTTTTTATTAATCCTTTTTGTGTTTTCAGTAAAATCATATTCACAGGACAGTTCCGGTAAATGGACCTTTTCTGTAAGCATGGGAATCGACCCTGTGGCTATTACCCGTATTTCAGGAACCGATACAAGCATTGTAAACAGCCTGTCAGTAGCTCCGGGTTTTACCATCAGACATGCAAACGGAATTGGTTTTTCCTATTCACCAAAATGGGTAACCGGCAGTAGTTCTCCGGGTATTTATATGCATGCGCTTACTTTCGGAATTGAGCAATATGATAAAGAATCCTTCGATTATACCTTCAATTACAGTCATTATTTCTTTACAAATAATACGGGTGTTCCCTATAGCCCTTTAAATAATGAAATCTCAGGATCGATCAATTATAAAAAAGCCTGGTTAAGGCCATCATTTTCTACCGGTATCGGTTTTGGCAATAATACAGAAACAAACCCTTCTACATCCGCGTATGATATAGGCGCTGCGGTTGGCATAAGTCACGGATTCAGCTGGGATACCAAACCCGTAAGCTACTCTTTAACACCATCACTCTCCGTAAACGGTGGTACCAATCAATATTTTTCCCTGTTAAGTACTACCAAATACATTGGACGAAATAAGAACCTTACCAAACTGGTGAAAAATAGTAAAGCGCTTGCTGCCGCAGCAAGAACTGCCAGTAGACGGGCCGGCACCACCACCACAAGTACAACTGAAGGTGAAAGTTTTCATGTAAGCAATATTGAATTAGGATTGGAATCTGCTTTAGAAGCCGGTTCTTTCAGTATGCGTCCATCGGTTAGCATGTATCTTCCCGTAGGCTCTTCTGCCGGGGATGGACTATCTGCGTATTGGGGAATATCATTTGGCTATCATTTTTAATCATTGCTGATAGCTTAGACGGTTAACAACAGTTCTCACCATTCTGCATAGGCGGACAAACCACTGTTCCATAACTGCAAAACACACAACAATCACCTTGTTTGGGTTGTAAGCGGGCATGACAATGCGGACAGTTGTAAAAATACTGACAGGCATTGGTTGGCATGATTTCCCGGCTCTGATGCCCACATTGCGGGCAGGTGATGGTTGATTCAAGTATCAGATCACCCGTAGATTTCTTTTTCATACCGAAAGCATTATAGATGGAGGCAAGAAACACTAGGGCCATTCCGGTGTACATCAGGTATGTCCAGTAATCGGCATCAACAAAATAATAACTGTAGAAAACAAGGATAGTGCCGATCAATCCGGCTAAAAGCGGGTACAGATTTTTCTGTTTTGTGTAAGTGATCAGTAAACCGATAAGAGAAATTACCAGGAATCCCTGGAACACATACATGGTCCAGCCGCCAAATAATTCAAAACTTCCGTAGCCAAGGGCTGTTAAGCCGATGCCGAATAAAGGAAAACAACAGGGTGAGAAGATCGCTGTGATAATAAAGCCGATACTTCCGATCCTGTCAAGTTTCCAGTTATTCATGAAACTAAAGTAAGTAATAAATTGTTGGATCAAAGAACAGTGCCCATTCCGCTTGAAAAATTACCGGCAAGTTGTTATCTTAAAGGCCGGTTACATTTCTTTGCTATCATAAATATTTGCTGTTATGCGCATAAAACCATGGATGATTATCTGCCTGCTGCCTGTAACACAGGCAATGGCCCAGACGCAGAATATTCAGGACAGGTTATACCCCGCCCAATCAGCAAAAATGGGTGGGTATACCGGCGAAAAACTGGAAGCATCCTATCAAAACCGCATTCTTGCCCAGGATGTTAACCGACTGGTTGCCCCTTTTGCGAATCGTACGGAAACCAGTTGCTGGCAGTCAGAATTCTGGGGCAAATGGTTTACCTCGGCGGTACTCGCTTATCGGTATCGTCCTGATCCCACATTGAAATCGGCACTAGACAAAGCGGTGACGGGTTTATTACAAACACAGACACCGGATGGTTATATCGGCAATTATGCAGATGCCAGTCATTTACAGTCATGGGATATCTGGGGAAGAAAATATTGTATGCTGGGTTTACTGGCTTACTATGATATCACAGGTGATACCAGGAGTCTGGAAGCTGCAAAAAAAGTAGCCGACCACCTGATGAAGGAGTTGCAGGTGAAAGAAGTTAAAATCGTGAAAATGGGTAATCATCGTGGAATGGCCGCCAGCTCTGTGTTGGAGCCGATCACCTTACTCTACAATCGTACAAAAGATCTCCGTTATCTTAATTTTGCCAAAGAGATCGTGAAAGAGTGGGAAACACCCGATGGGCCGCAATTGTTATCTAAATCGGTGATCGACGTAGCCAAACGTTTTCCAAAACCGAAGAGCTGGTTTGGCTGGGAACAGGGACAGAAAGCGTATGAGATGATGTCCTGTTATGAGGGGCTGCTCGAATTATATCGTATAACCGGAAATCCATCCTACAAAGAAGCAGTAGAACAGACATGGAATAATATCAACGAAAAAGAGATCAATATTGCAGGATCGGGTTCTGCTATCGAATGCTGGTTTGGCGGTAAACAATTGCAAACAATGCCGATTGCCCATTACCAGGAAACCTGTGTTACCGCAACCTGGATAAAACTGAACCAACAATTACTCAGGCTAACCGGTGAGGCCAAATATGCAGATGCGATTGAGCAGACCTATTACAATGCTTTATTGGCTTCCATGAAACGGGATGGTTCTGACTGGGCCAAGTACTCTCCTCTTGCCGGGATCCGGTTAGAAGGAGACCAGCAATGCAGCATGGGATTGAACTGTTGTGTGGCAAGCGGACCAAGGGGTTTATTTACCTTACCACTAACTGCCGTAATGAGTGAAAAAGAAGGCTTGCGTGTTAACTTTTTTGCAGAAGGCAATTATCTGTTGCAAACCCCTGCGCAACAAACAGCCACCATCATCCAGCAAACCGATTATCCTGCAACAGGAAATATCGGTTTAAAAGTCTCTATCCCTAAAAATGAAATATTTACCATCAGCCTGCGTATTCCTGCCTGGAGCCAGCGATCTTTAGTGAGTGTGAATGGCGAAGCGGTTACAGGAATTGTTACGGGAAAATATGTAGAGATCAAACGAGAATGGAAACCGGGTGATCTGATCATCGTTTCTCTGGATATGCGGGGAAGGCTTGTTCACCTTGGTGAATTTCCTGAAAACATTGCAATAGTCCGTGGCCCCATTGTATTGGCCCGTGATGTAAGACTGAACGGCCCCGGTGTGGATGAAGCAGCCATGCCTGTTGTTAATAAAGAGGGATATATAGACCTTGAGCCTACCGGTAATCAAACCAGCGGGATCTGGATGCAGTTCAAAGCCCCCTTCCTGCTCGAATCACATAAAGAAGCACCTGCCGCGCCTGTTTCATTAGTGCTATGCGATTATGCATCTGCAGGAAATACTTTTGATGAAAGCTCGCATTTCCGTGTGTGGATACCGCAATTGTATGATGTGGCTAAACATAAATAGAAGATGGTATTTGTCGTTTTCGCACCTTGGTATTGACAGAATACACCCATATATGTATCGAAACTGAGTGCTATTTTAGTATCATAAAAAAAGGAAAATGAAACCACCCCCTAAATCCATTGATCATTATCTGGTTGACCAGACAGAAGAGGTCAGGGTTGCCCTGGAAAAACTAAGACATACCATCCTCACAACTGCCCCGGGTGCGGTAGAAGTGATCAGCTACGGTATGCCTGCTTTTAAATTAAACGGGTATATGCTGGTGGGATTTGCAGCATTCAAGAAACATTGTTCACTGTTTCCATGGAACAGCCATACAGTTGTTGAGTTCAAAGAAGAACTGAAAAATTATACTACCTCAAAAGGAACCATACAGTTTACCCTTGAAAAGCCTTTGCCGGTTACACTTGTGAAAAAAATAGTAAAAGCAAGGATCCGCGATCTGAAAGAAAAAACCAAAGCGGCATCTAAAAAATAAACGCTTCTCATAAAATCTCTATTATGCAAAAGATCATCACATTCTTATGGTTTAACGACCAGGCTGAAGAAGCTACTAATTTTTATGTGTCCCTTTTTAAGAATTCGAAAGTGATTAGTATTAACCGGATGGGTAAAGACGGCCCTGTGTTCTCTACTTCTTTTGAACTGGAGGGACAAACCTTTTATGGATTGAACGGCGGACCTAAATATACATTTACACCGGCTATCTCTTTATTTGTGAACTGCTATTCACAGGAGGAAGTGGACACACTCTGGGAAAAACTATGTGAAGGCGGAAAAGAAAGTATGTGTGGCTGGTTGACCGATAAATTTGGTTTATCGTGGCAGATCATTCCATCAAGGTTAGGTGAATTATTGTATGATAAAGATCCGGCCGTTGCCCAGAAAGCAATGCAGGCTATGTTAAAAATGCGCAAGATAGAAATCAAGGACCTGGAGTAAACCCTGATTGAACGGGTATTACACAATGGGTATATAGTTAACGCTGTATACCCATTTTTATATATTCTATTCGTATATTCATTCCAACGAATCTCCTTTTAGCTAACTGCCAATACCTGTTCATGAAACGATTGCTCTCTCTGGATTTTATGCGTGGTTTTATCATGGTACTGCTGGCCCTCGAAAGCACTGATTTCTTTGAACATTTATTTAAAGCCACGGAAGGGAATGTGCTGAATATTGTGTTCAATCAATTCTTTCATCACCCCTGGAACGGGCTGCGTTTCTGGGATCTGATACAGCCCGGGTTTATGTATATGGCCGGAGCGGCTATGGCTTATTCACTGCATAAACAGAAAGAACAGGGTTTTACCTGGAGCCAGTCTTTCCGGAAAATATTGAAACGTTGCGGCTGGCTTTTTTTCTGGGGCGTATTGGATTATGCCGTTAGAAAAGATGGATTGTCTTTTGAGTTATGGGATGTATTAACACAACTCTCTTTTACCACCCTTGTTGCTTTTCTGATCTTTCAATGGAGTGCAACGGCCCAGATCCTGGTTTGTGTGGGATTATTGCTGCTGACTGAAGTGTTATACCGCTTTACCCATGTACCCGGTTTTGATCAGCCTTTTACCGACCAGCAGAATTTCGGCAATTATGTAGATCTGCTACTGATGCATAAGATCAATCACGGTGGTTGGGTGGCCATAAATTGTATCCCTACCGCGGTGCATACCATTGCCGGTGCATTAACCGGAAAATTGTTCCTGCAGAATGGTAAAAAGATACAAACACTTTTGCTGTGGGCCCTTGTTTGCCTGGTGCTGGGTTATGGATTGGATTATACCGGCATCACTCCCATCATTAAACGGATCGCAACCAGTTCTTTTACGTTGGCATCACTGGGCTGGTGTTTACTGGGTTTGAGTTTCTGCTACTGGTGGATCGATATCCTCGGCCACCGCAAATACCTGAAGTTCTTTACAATTGTTGGAATGAATTCCTTATTCATCTATTTATTCTTTGAGATAGTGGCGCATAGATGGTTCAATGGATATATCAGGGCAATCGGTAACGGTTTATTAAGTTTTGTGAACACGCCTGAATTACTAAGCCAGACTGTTTCATCATTATGCATTTTCGGATTGGAATGGGGTCTCTGCTATTTTCTTTATAAGAAAAAGATCTTTTTTAAAATATAACTGTTTCTAAAGCAGAACTATATGCCCTTTCCCCCAACGCTCTTTCATGCAAAGCATTAGTCTACTGACTTCTTTGCGAACCCTTGTTCCCTGGCGTCTTTGCGGTAAAACCTTCTTAACCGCAAAGACGCAAGAGCGCTAAGAAGCGCAGGGATTTATTTAGAAGGGGCTTTCTTAAAATCAAGGTCATGGAAATCGAAACTGAAATCGGTTAACGGTGAAATGGCTTTCATCTTCAGCCCCGCTGCTTTTCCATCCGCATCCAGACTGAACATCAGATAGGCATCTGCATCCATACTCCTGTCATCCCATTTTACCATAAATGTGCTGCCCTTATAAGGAATTACTTCACCGGTTAGCTTGGGTGAGCGTTTGGAATCAAATCTTGTCTTGCCATTCTTTACCGCGATCGTAATGTCTCCAAACCATGGGTCAGTATAGGTTCCCGTAAAAAGATCAATGTTTACCGGGCCGGTATTCTTTTTTTGCTGCTCCTCAATTTCTTTAGCAATACCATCTGTGATCTTTTTGGCAGCCGTTTCGCCGGCTACTACCCTGTCGTGCAGCAGTTTTACCCAATCCATTCCTGTAATCCCCAGGTAACTATCCTTGATCGTGTTGGTAATTGCCACAAATGCTGCACCCACCTGCTGGTTGGTCAATACAATGATACCCAGGTTCAATTCAGGGAACATGGTCTCCTGCGTTACAATGCCGGCGAGTCCGCCGGTATGGGTTACCTGTTTATATCCTTTCACATCGCTCAATCCGAATCCCAAACCATACGAAGAGAAATGTGTTTGATAAGGGGCTGTGGTATTGACAGGTATGATGGTTTGTGGTGTCCATAGTTCGTTATGTACCTGCGGACTGAATAATGTCTTTGAAAGATTATCACCATACTTGCCTTTATTCATCAGCAGGATCAGCCATTTGCTGAAGTCGGTAAGGTTTGTCCAGATTCCCCCTGCTGCATTGGCCGTCTCGCTCCAGTCAATATCAATTGCCTGCACTTTCCCGTTCACCGGCGCATGCGGAACAATGGAATTGGCCCTGCTTTTCAACCT
>CBHRAM010000010.1:0-30193 GCA_966076165.1 uncultured Chitinophagaceae bacterium | reverse complement strand
TTCAAAATACCTGCACGTGTTTCTGTTTCAGGTCGCCAGGCCGATTCATTTTCCATCACCACTTCGTGGATGGCCATTCCATTCATGCACCAATGCAAAAGATCATTGGCTGTATTAATGGGGAATGGAAGATCGATACTGGCTTTACCGCCGCCACTCTCCCCTTCCTTCACCACAAATCCTCCACCGACAGAGAAAAAGGTTTCACTCCAGTTATCACCGTTCTTCAGTTCCACTAAAAAGGATAGTCCGTTGGGATGAAAAGCCAATGTTTCATTATACAAGAACTGAACTTTATCCGCTACTGTAAAATCGATCCATACTTCGCCACCCAATAACAAACGGCTCTCTGCATGGATGGTATTGATCTTTGGCGTAATGGCATTCACATCAATGGTAACAGGATCTTCACCACATAAACCAAGGATCACGGCTATATCCGTTCCATGCCCCTTACCCGTTTTGGCCAATGAGCCATACAATAAAACGGTTACTGAGGCAACCTCGTTCAGTGACGATCTTTCTTTGATCGTATCCAGACAACGCAATGCCGCCCTCCATGGCCCAAGTGTATGGGAACTGGATGGGCCAACACCTATTTTAAACATATCAAAAACGGAGATCGATTCGTGTGGCATAGCTGGGTTGATTGGATGTCAAATTTAGGGCAAAGGAGGTTGGTTTATTGGTTTATTGGTTTATCGGTTTATTTGTTTACTTGTTTATTGGTTTACTTGTTTATTTGTTTACTGGTTTATTAGTGGCTTTATCAGGAGGGTGATGATCCTATTCAAGTGATCATCGGTTAGGTTGATCAAATACTATTTCTCCCCAATAAACGAATAAACCAATAAACCAGTAAACCAATCCCCCAAAACTTACACCCGTTTGCTTTCTTTTGCCGAACTTTACGGCGCAAAATCATCGAATATTCAATTTTATTAATGTAAACACTGTATGCAACTTTCTTCGCTTCTCGACAGATTTAATGAGCCTGAAACACTCAAAATGGCCAAACTGGGCCGCGAACTGGCAGCCAAAGGATTTAATGTGATCAATCTGAGTCTGGGTGAACCGGATTTTGATACCCCACAACATATTAAAGATGCCGCTATTAAAGCCATCAATGATAACTGGAGCCATTATTCACCTGTAGCCGGTTATATGGACCTCCGCGAAGCAGTTTGCACTAAATTATTACGCGATAACAACCTTGCTTACAAGCCTGAAAATATTGTTACGTCTACCGGTGCCAAACAAAGCCTGGCCAACGCCATTCTGGCTTTGGTTGATGAAGATGATGAAGTAGTGATCCCTACCCCTTATTGGGTAACTTATTCTGAACTGGTAAAGATCGCCCGTGGGAAAGTGGTTGAGATCAGAACATCTGTTGAAAATGGTTTCAAGTGCACCGCTGCAGAACTCGAAGCAGCCATTACACCTAAAACAAAAGTGTTCATGTTCTCCTCACCTTGTAACCCTTCCGGTGCTGTGTACAGCAAAGAACAGCTGGAAGCTTTGGCAGCGGTATTCAGAAAACACCCCAATATTATTATCCTGGCTGATGAGATCTATGAGTATATCAACTTCACCGGTAAACACGAAAGCATTGCCCAGTTTGAAGATCTGAAGGACCGTGTGGTGTTGATCAACGGATTGAGTAAAGGGTTTGCTATGACCGGCTGGCGCTTAGGATATATTGCTGCTAATGTAACCATTGCGAAAGCCTGTGAAAAATTACAGGGACAATTTACCAGTGGTGCCACTTCTGTTACACAAAAAGCAGCGGTTGCCGCTTTAACCGGTGACCTGCGCCCATCCCAGGAGATGACAGCAGAATTTACCCGCAGGCGTGCACGCACACTGGAACTGGTGAACGAGATCCCCGGCTTCAAATGTTTTGCACCCGAAGGCGCATTCTATGTATTCCCCGATGTGAGTGCCTACTACGGAAAATCGGATGGAACAGAAACCATTAAAAATGCTGCTGATTTAAGTATGTATATCTTAAACAATGCCCATGTTTCCTGTGTAATGGGTGATGCTTTTGGAGAACCTAATTGCGTTCGTTTTTCTTTTGCCGCGAGTATGGAAAATATCGAAACAGCGTGGGCGAGAATTAAAGAAGCATTGGCGAAGTTGAAGTAACTCGCCGGGTATTCGTTAAAATAGTTAAAGGGGTTAAAATAGTTGAGTATACACTCATTATTTTAACCCCTTTTGCATTCCCGAATTGTTGGTCTTATGACCAACAACGGCAAATGATCTACGGCCTTTATTTCTAATTATTAATTTCTAATTACTAATTATTTACTTCCACTCACCACCCCTCCTTTCCTACTATCCACATTCACCGTATACTTCCCTCCTCCCTGCACGATCCATTTAACCGTTACCGCTCCCATACCGGGGATATTAGGTACTTCAATGGTTTGAGGGTTATTCTTTTGTTCTGTGGTCAGGTTCATATCGCGGTTCTCAACGGTCATACCGGTGATCACTTTCCCGGTTGTTTCAAGTGAGATATAGTCAGGCCGCTCAATTTTATTTCTTGTATCCTGGCTGCTGTGCGTAGGCATCATACGTTGGTTGGTGATCACGGCGGTCACTTCTTTCAAACCATCCCCCAGGTCTTTTTCTGAGATCTGCTGTACTTCTAATTTGGGTGTTGAATAACAATGATAAATACTGAATGCCATATTACGGTGCGCATCAGATTCGAGCAGGAATCCAGGGTGAGCCCTTCCGAAATTTTTCTTAAAGCCACCGATCTCTATCTTTCCATATTGTGGGTGATTAAACTCTTTCCAAGGCACAAATCCATCTCTGAAAAGCAGGTCATTATCAAAATTATATATCTCATTTTCACCTTTCAATTCCCGCATATACATCAGGTAACCGGTCCATAATTCATTGGAATAAGTATAGATCCCCCTGCCTGCATAAAACCAGTCCAGTTCACCACCATAGGCCGAGTAGAGGTCTTTGTATACAACCAGGTATTTGTAACCGGGTAAAAACTCTTCGCCTTTTTTACCGATGGCATCATATACCTGCAGGTCCTGTGCATTGTAGGTACCCACATCTTCCTGTCCACCCGGACCCCGTAAGATCATTCCCCCTGAATTATGAAACGATTGTGCAGCAGCAATATTCGGATGCTTCATTACAAATTCCATGACTGCCCTGTTTTCCTGTAATGAAAAAGGATATTTATACGCACCGCCCTGAATATAATTCGGCTGCCATCCCCAACCCCAATCACGGTTGGGGTCATATTCAAAGTCATACCCATCTTCATTCACACGGCCATCCCCATCATTATCAATTCCTTCGCCGCCTAATAATTCGTAATCCCCTTTTTCATCCGGGCCAACACGTATCATCAATCGCTGATCCTTTGGATCGAGTTTATAACGACCGTTGGGATTCTTTCTTCTCATCTGCGTAATATTGCCATCCCCATCAAGGTCATCATATTTATCTTCATCAATTAATCCATCCCCATCGTTGTCAACAGGTTTTAAACCGGAACGAGGTGAACTTGCTGTATTCGGCTGATGCATATAGCTATCGCGGCCATCAGGATTAATCGTAGGAACAATATAAAAGACCTTGTCTTCCAGTAACTCCTGGATAAACTTTGTGTCGGCAAATGATTCTGTAAGGTACCATGCGGTGTACAAGGCAAATTCTGAACCCTGTATTTCATTGGAATGAATATTTCCATCAATGTACATCCCGGGTTTTTTATTCGGATCTCCTTTTTTGAAATCGGTGATGGTTAAACACCATAGATCGCGCCCTTCAAAGGATTTACCTATCGATTCAAATTTTGCCAGATTCGGATAAGCAGCCGCGATCTTTTTACAGATCTCACCCAAACCCGCATGGTCATAATATTTATTCCAGCTAACAGCAACTTTTGGATTTACCGGTGAGCCGGCGGCTTTAAACATCTGTTCTGGTGTTTGTGCCATGGCAGAACTACCCATCCACAAACCCACAGAAGCGATCGCAATTTGTATAGTCAGTTTCATGATTCTTTGTTTAAGGTTTATAAACTCAGGTCAACGGTTTTTACACCAGCAGTAGGACAACCTGCTTCAATCGATAATTTACCCGTTCCTTTAATGATCCAGCTGAACGATTGTGAGCTGTTGGCATCCAGTGAACTCAACAAGGTTATTTTTCTGCCACCAATGATCTCCTGCTTATCGGTTGTTTTCACAGCCACTTTCAGCTTTTTGAGAAAATAACTTCTTTCACCCAGTTTACTGTGCGTAGATAATCCACCTTTATTTACTAAGTCAAAACTCACGCGGGTAAGGCCATTGGCCAGTTTTTCTGTTTTCACATTCAGTACATCGATCTCTGCCTGTTGTGCTGCCAACTTCACAAGAAAATCTGTGTGTTTCTTAACCAGTTCTCCGGTCATTTTATAGGGAGGATTGGTCAATACATAAGGATCGATCCCACCCACTTCCACTTTTTGGTTCGGATAATCCGGATGCTGCACGGTCTTCCATTCGGTGAATGTATTGCTGAGGCCCTGTTGTTGTGCCCAGCGCAGGTAATTAGCTGTGGGGTCTTCTACCGTAAAGGCTTTTTCTTTTTTAGCCGTATCGGGTTTGGCCTTAGGCACCCACCAGCCCGGTGTGCTGAAACTGAAACGTGCAAAATGGAAATAGCCCCATGAAAGAATATCACCGCCTGTATTTACATTTTTGGGTGCATCTTTTGATCCGGTCACCTTATTATAAAGATCACTCACCATTGCATTTACTTTGGCATCCGGCTCGAGATAACCGGCCAGGATCCTTTCTCTTGCTGCAACGGGGTTGAAAGCAATGGGTGTTGACAGGTTATTGTTACTGCCAAAACTGATTACTGCATATACATTGAAAGCATCGTATAAAAAATCAAGCATTGCACGGGTCTCTTTTTCACTTGCCGGATAGTCCCCTGCCCCCGGTGCAAATGTGCTGTGCTTATAAGTAAAGTTCTTATTGAAAGCAATCCCACCTTCCCCGTCTTCATTTAACTGTCCGTCTTTATCATTGTCAAATCCCTCTGTCAATAACAGGTATTTACCTTTCTCTCCTTTGCTGGGATCGGCTTTGATCAATACTCTTGGATCATCCGGATGTGTTTTGTAATCACCCACCGGAGATTCCACACGCATAAGCGTGATCTTCCCATTTCCATCAAGATCATCAAAACCATCTTCGTTGAGTTTGCCATCCCTGTCCTCATCTGTTTGAGAAGCATTTCCGTTACGCTCATATTTGAGCTTTGAAAAATATTGCTCCATTGCATCCGGACTCATGTTCGGGAAAACATAATACGTGGTTTTGGCAAGCAGGTTTTTGATACTGTCGGTATTACTACCCTTGAGCAGGTTCTCCGCAAAGCCAATGGCCAGTTCGGTTCCCAGTAAATGACTGCCTTCTGTGCCCCCTACTACCGCAATAGCAGGTTTAGATTCGGTCTTACCCGTACCAATGGTTAAGAGCCAGATATCCTTGCCCCCATTGGTTTTGGTGAGCGACCTGACCGTGGCCAGTGACGGATAGGCTTTGGCCAATGCATTGATGCGGTTGGTTTGTTCAGCAAAATTGCTGTATTCCTGTGCCGTCAGTGTGCCCGACATCCATACCAGCAATGCTGCAAAAAGCGTTCGTTTCATGAAGCATGTTTTAGGTTTTAAATATAGGGTTTATTGGTTTACTTGTTTATTGGTTTATTTGTACGGCGGGAGAATACCAACCCTGTTTTATGCAGGCAATTAGGTGTTTCTTTGTAGTATGCACCGGATTGTAAACGGATGTATTTGTTAATAAACCAGTAAACAAATAAACCAATAAACAGATTTGCATGAGTGAGGCCCAGAAGTCAGATATGTTCCGCAACCGCCTGACAAAAGTGTACAAACACCGAAGCAAACAAGCCAGGCGGATGCAGGTATCCTGTTACCGGGTGTATGATCATGACCTAACGGAATTCCCATTTTGTATTGAGTTATATGAGGATAAAGTGTACCTGGCCGAATACCTGCGCAGGCATGGAATGACGGATGAGGAGCATGAGGTTTGGCTGGATGAGTGTTTACAGATCATTACAGAGATCACGGGTATTGCTCAGGATCATATCTATGTAAGGCAACGTAAGCGGATGTCGCACCGTGAGGGGCAGTATGAGAAGATGGACACCAAACAGGAGTTCTTTACGGTGATGGAGAATGGATTGAAATTTCTGGTAAACCTGACGGACTACCTCGATACAGGCCTGTTTCTCGACCACCGTATCACCCGCCAAATGGTGAAAGAACTTTGCAAAGACAAGCGTGTATTGAACCTGTTCTGTTATACCGGATCCTTCTCAGTATATGCAGCTGCCGGTGGTGCGTCTGCTGTTACATCTGTGGATCTCTCCAAAACCTATCTGAACTGGGCCGAAGATAATTTTGTGATCAACCTGTTGAAGGATAAGGAACGATACAGATTTGACCACGCTGATGTAAAACAATATCTGAAGACCCTTGGCCCCGAAAGCTATGACCTCGTGATCATCGATCCACCTACGTTCAGCAACAGCAAGCGGATGAAAGATTTCCTCGATATCCAGCGGGATCATGTGGAATTATTGAATGATGTGCTTGCAGCCACTACTACAGGCGGCATCATTTATTTCAGCACCAACTTCTCAAAATTTGTACTGGACAATGATCAGATCAAAGCCACAGAGATCAGGGATATCACCAAAGCCACCACGCCGTTTGATTTTGAAGGGAAGCTGAAGCGCTGGTGTTACAGGATAGTGAAGTGAGTGGTCAGTAGTGAGTAGTGAGAAAAAACACTGACAACTCACTACTCACAACTCACTACTTCACAGAAAAACTATCGATCAGGTAATTCCTGTTCGCCAGCCAATTCGAATAATGATAACGAATCGAATATCCCACCGCTATGGTATCGGCAGCATAATCGATCCTGAGAAAATAGCGTTTTCCTTTACTACCGGCCACCCATTCTTCATAAGTAGTATCACCCGGGTTGCGGGCTAGAATCGGTTCACCGAGATAATCATGCACGATCGTTTTGGATTGCCGCAAGGGAAGCATCCGCCATTTTTGCGGAGTGGTCCAGGCAGCTGTTTTGGGTACCACCCAACCAAAGATCAGCCCGTACAAAAGCAGGGAAATGATCAGTAAACTGCCAATGATCCATAACCATTTCCTGTTTGTCTGCATAATGGCCTGATGATTAATTATTTGTCAAAATGGTGGAAAACATGTGAATAAATAGAAAATAACTGATTCCGATTAGCCTTGGTCTTTACTTAGTCCGCAATACTCAACAAAAATTTACACTTTATTGTATTCGCAATTTTCGATGCACTATAATTTCTCCAGCTCTTTTTTTGTGAATTCGTTCTCTGTGTTTCCGGTGTTCAAAGTAGTAGCGGGTTCAAAAAGCATTACCCAAACTTCTTCGGCTGCATTGGGCCGGTGCTCCACTCCTTTGGGTACCACCAGAAAATCGCCTTCCTTCAATTCAATATCCTTATCGCGCAGCTCCATCACAAAAGATCCCTTCACCACATAGAATAATTCATCCTCCTGTTCATGATGGTGCCAGGTAAACGGTCCTTGGAATTTTACCAGTTTTACATGCTGGCCATTCAGCTCGCCCACGATGCGTGGGTTCCAATGGTCGGTAACCCCTTCCATCTTTTCGAGCACATTCACTTTCTGCATATCAGGATTCTTTTGATTCTTGTAAAAACTGTTCGTGTAGTTTCAACACCTGGGGGATCAACAGGTGTTGATCGTCATTCATGACCACAAAATCACATAAGCGCATCTTGATCTCTTCGGGTATTTGTTTTTGCATACGGGCTTTTACTTCATCCCGGGTAACCCCATCCCTGTCCATCACCCGTTTGATCCGCAAATGTTCCGGTGCAAATACCCCGATCATATAATCAAACCCGATGGCCGAGCCGGCTTCAAAAAATAAAGCTGCTTCCTTTACTGTATAGGGTGCTTTCTGCTCCAATGACCATTTCTCTGCAGCGGCTATTGTATAAGGATGCACCAATGCATTGAGGCATTCCAATTGATAATGATCATTGAATACAATATTGGCCAGGTATTTACGGTTCAGGTGCCCATCCGTATACGTCTCAGCGCCAAATTTTTCAATCAATGCTTTTCTCAGGCCGGCATCTGTTTCCATGATCTGTTTGGCGGCTGTATCTGCATCAAACACAGGAATGCCCAGTACGGTGAACAGATGTGCCACCAGGGTTTTCCCACTTCCTATGCCGCCAGTAAGGCCAATGCGTAAAGCCACGATCGGAGTTTTGTTTGATCAGAAAGGAAAGTTATCAATTCTCTTGGTCACTGCCATTATTTCAATAAAAAACCGGGTGGAAATCCACCCGGCTGGTAAATATGCTTATAATTCCTGATTAAGCTTTGTTCAGTGCAGCAGACCATTCCATGCTGATCGTAGATTTTTCGATCTTCAGGTAACTGCCGGGGCTCACTTCCAGTTGAATGGTATTGTCTTCATTGATCTTATTGATCGTTCCGTGTATACCCGCGATAGTAACTACTTTATCGCCTTTCTGCATGTTGTCAACAAATTTCTTCTGCTCTTTCGCCTTCTTTGCTTGTGGGCGGATCATAAATAACCAGAAAACCAGGATGATACCTCCCATTAATAATAACTGTACCATTCCTCCTCCACCCGGAGCGGCTTGTAATAAAATAGCGTTCAATTGCAACATTTGATTGATTTTATTTGAATGATTGTTTTTCTGTTTCAGCGAAACTGCTTAACGGCAATTCTTAAAACGCCGTAAAGATAAGTGTTCGTTATTAAGCCTTATTCTTAAAATTTACCTTCCTGATCTTACCGGATTCCAGCATCTCTTTATGGATATTATCCAGGATCCCGTTCACGAACTGTCCGCTTTGGGGTGTACTGTAATCCTTGGCCAGGTCGATATATTCGTTGATGGTCACTTTGGTAGGTATGGTCTCAAAATACAATAACTCGCAAACCCCCATCCGCATCAGCACCATATCCAGCACGGCAATCCGCTCTGAGTCCCAGTTCTTCAGTTTGGGCTTGATCAGTTCTGCGCAATATTCCTTTTTCTCCAGCGTGGTGGTGAGCAGGGTCTTGGCAAAATCCCATTTCTCGGGACTCAGCATCTCCTGCAGGTTATAACCCGCGGGTTTCTGGATATAATTCAGCATCAGCTGGTCCATCATATCCGCATCATCATCCCAGTTATTGAATAATTCTTCCAGGTGGTTGATAAAAGACTCGTTCGGAAGCATTAACTGGGTGAAGATCAGCTTGATGATCGCTTTCTCTTTTGCTTTCTCGCGGCCTTGCAGGGCGATATATTCTTTGTATTTGTCAGTTTCCGTAAGGTCTGTATAGATCTTCTTAACCAGCTCTTTATCAATGATCAGCTGTGGCTTATCCAGTTCCAGGGCTTTCTGAAAAGAAGCATTTTCGAGGATCTGCCAGAGAAATTCATTACCCGCTATCTTGATATTCACATTCAGGTCATCCTGTGAAGGCAGGTTACGCGAAGCCCTTGCCTGTGCGCTGGTTTCGGCGTAGCGGGCCACTTCAGTAAGGAAATAAAGGAGGTAAACGAATAATTCGCGGCTACGGTCGAGCTGCTTCTGCAACTCCTCAACGGGCTTTTTAAAGGCAACCAGGTTGTCGGCAGCTTCTATCATATAGAGTAACTGCATCACTTTCACACGAATATTTCTTCTGCTTATCATCTGGTAAGAACTTATTTGGGAGCCGCAAATATATTGCATAAACCGCCCCGTGCAAAATGAAAATACCCGTTCGGGAACGAACGGGTCTCCACCTTGATACAACCTTGCTTAAAGCTTCCAATATCTACGGGAGATTTCTACTCATGGTTTTATCATTACCGGCTTATTTTCAAAATCACCTCAACTATTTTTTTTCTTGCCGGATACACAGCTTTTTTAACAAAATCAAATCCGAAACCGATCAAATGCCGTTAGTGTGGGTGTTCCATTCTGTTACCATCTTAAAACCATTTTATGAAAAGAATTCCTGTAAAGAAAATCCTCCTCTGGTCCGGTGCTGTTTTCAGTGTATTGGTGATCGTCTTGTCGGTACATATCTACCTCGTAACAAGGCCCAAAGCACCCGATGCTTTCACAAGGATCATGGCAAGGATCGATATCAAGAAACAGATCAGTGAATCAGATGCCCAAAAGATCACGGCCTGGATGTATCAACAGAAAGGCATTGACCATGTTTTATGTAACCCTGAATCCGATATCCTTGTATTTACCTATTCTCCGCTGCAAACCAATGCCAATAAGGTTCTTGCCGATCTGAAAGCCGGGCTTCAGCTTCCTGCAGAACGTGTGGTGCCTACGGAAGAGGAGATGAAAAGCGGTTGTCCGGTTACCACCGGTTCCATCAGTTACAAAGCATATTCTTTTATCAAAAAAATTATATAACCCATAACCATAAAACCATCAAACATGAAAAGGACAGCATTTCTATCATTCGCGCTTATCGCAAGCACGGCTATCATCTTCTTTAGCGCCTGCACCAAAAGCAGTGATTCCGCATCAGCCACCGTTACGGTTCAGGCTACCTTATACGATTCGCTCGGTGGCACCACTATGGTAACAGATCCGGTGAATACTTCTGTAAAAATTGAACAGGGCCGTTTGGGGATCCGTTCTGTGGTTGACAGTACCATTTTTGTGATTGCAGCCGACCCGAAACTGAATGGATTCTTTAAAGTGTTACTGGCAGAAGTCACAGCGGGTAATACCAGTGGGTTTGCAGCCTTAAGCAAGACCCTTACCGATTTCTTTTGTGTAGCTACCGGTGCCAAAAACTTCACCTATGGCGGAAAAAGCATGGCAGCGGCCCATGACCCGGCCCAGAACCCGCGCATGTTTGCCAAAGCGGCTTCTGCAGATTTTGACCAGTTTGTTACCGACCTGGTAGCAGGGGCCACCAAGAACAAGCTCCCGGTAAACCTGATCACTTCGGTAGGTATTGTGGTTAATACCCAAAGATCGATCGTGGTTCAGAAATAAGCCATATCCAGTCTTCCCGAAGGCTATTGAATAAGCCGGCCCTGAAAAGCCGGCTTTTTTCGTGGGATTTCCTTACAGGGTTCTTATGCAATTTTGACACCGCCAATTCAAAAACTTACCCCATCTTTGCGTCCTTTCTGACAGTCTATGCTTGCTATCGGAAGGGTTTGGCCCGGTTTCTGAAAATTTGACCTGATTCTCCCCTATGGCATAATAATCGATGATAGCCAGAAGATTTATTAACTCAATCAATTAAAAAACCAATAACGTATGGCAAAGAAACTCAACGTTACTCCTCTGCATGACAGAGTAATTGTTAAGCCTGCCGCTGCTGAAGAAAAAACTGCAGGCGGAATCATCATCCCTGATACTGCAAAAGAAAAACCACAACGTGGCACCATCGTAGCTGCCGGAGCCGGTAAAAAAGACGAGCCTGTGACTGTAAAAGTTGGGGATACCGTTCTATATGGTAAATATGCCGGAACAGAGATCCAGATCGAAGGCCAGGACCTCCTGATCATGCGTGAAAGTGATATCCTCGCAATCGTTTAATTTGAAAATTTGAAAGTTTCGTAACACAGCAAAATTCCAAAATTTCAAAATCCCAAAATTTCAAAACTCTTTACTATGTCAAAACAGATTTTCTTCGATATCGAAGCAAGAAATAAAATGAAAAAAGGCGTTGATATCTTAGCCAACGCAGTAAAAGTAACCCTCGGACCAAAAGGCCGTAACGTGGTTATTGAAAAGAAATTCGGCGCTCCACAGGTAACCAAAGATGGTGTTACCGTTGCCAAAGAAATTGAACTGGAAGACCCTATTGAGAACATGGGTGCACAGATGGTGAAAGAAGTAGCTTCTAAGACCGCAGATATTGCCGGTGATGGTACTACTACTGCTACCGTGTTAGCACAAAGCATCATCAGCGAAGGTTTGAAGAACGTTGCTGCCGGTGCCAACCCAATGGACCTGAAAAGAGGTATTGATAAAGCCGTTGCCAAAGTGATCGAAAGCCTGAAAGCTCAATCACAAGCCGTTGGTAACGATTCTAAAAAAATTGAGCAGGTGGCTACTATTTCTGCCAACAGCGACAGCGAAATCGGCAAATTAATTGCTACCGCTATGTCAAAAGTGGGTAAAGAAGGTGTGATCACCGTTGAAGAAGCAAAAGGTACCGATACTACAGTTGATGTGGTAGAAGGTATGCAGTTTGACCGTGGTTATATATCTCCTTATTTCGTTACCAACAGCGAAAAAATGGAAGTAGAACTGCAGAACCCATACATCCTGATCTATGATAAGAAGATCAGTGCTATGAAAGACATTCTTCATATCCTGGAGAAAGTTGCACAAAGCGGCCGTCCGTTGTTGATCATTGCTGAAGACCTCGAAGGTGAAGCATTGGCAACCCTGGTGGTAAACAAATTACGTGGTACCCTGAAAGTAGCTGCTGTAAAAGCACCGGGCTTTGGCGACCGCAGAAAAGAAATGCTCACTGATATCGCGATCTTAACCGCCGGTATCGTGGTAAGCGAAGAACAAGGTTTCAAACTGGAAAGCGCTGACCTGACCTATTTAGGTTCTGCCGCTTCTGTAACCATCGATAAAGACAATACCATCGTAGTTGGCGGTAAAGGCAAGAAAGCTGATATCGTTGCACGTGTAAACCAGATCAAAGCACAGATCGAGAATACCACTTCTGATTATGACCGCGAAAAATTACAGGAGCGTCTCGCTAAATTAAGCGGTGGTGTTGCTGTACTGTACGTAGGTGCTGCCACAGAAGTTGAAATGAAAGAAAAGAAAGACCGTGTTGACGATGCCCTGCACGCAACAAGGGCTGCGGTTGAAGAAGGTATTGTACCGGGCGGTGGTGTTGCTTATATCCGTGCCGTAGAAAGCCTCGAAAAACTGAAAGGTTCTAACGAAGACGAAACAACCGGTATCCAGATCGTGAAAAGAGCGATCGAAGAACCACTTCGCCAGATCGTTGTGAACAGCGGTATCGAAGGTTCTATCGTGGTTCAGAAGATCAAAGAAGGCAAAGCCGATTTTGGTTTCAACGCACGTACCGAAGTTTACGAGAACCTGTTCAAAGCAGGTGTTATCGATCCTACCAAAGTTAGCCGTGTAGCATTGGAAAATGCAGCGTCTATCGCAGCTATGCTGTTAACCACAGAATGTGTGATCGCTGATAAGCCAAAAGCTGAAGCGCCTCATTCTCATGGTGCACCTGATATGGGTGGCATGGGTGGATACTAATCAATCCCGGCGGTCCCTGACCGTCAAAAAATACGATCCCCGTTATGGCAACATAGCGGGGATTTTTTTTGACAGATACGCTATGAAAGATCAATCCTTTTGCAGATACGCTTTCAGGATCCCCTTCACAAAAAGATATTGTGCCAGGCCATAGGTGATCATCACCAAAATAAAAAGGTCCTTGTCTCTGTTGTAATGAAATTTATTCAAAGCCACCAGCAGGTTTTCGATCACAAAAATAACAGCCGCTGGAATCAGGTACCTCACTGCCGCTTCGCGGTATTTTTCATTACCCGCCACATTCACAGCCGTAATGGTTGTGATCGAGATAGCGATCATATAAGCAATGATCGGCCCCCTGTATGCCCCCAGTTCGTCCCCCAGAAAATGCATCATCCATTCACCGGTAAAACAAAGCAGGATAACGGCCCCCAATACCGGCGATACTTTCCGCATACGGAACCCTGCTAGCGAGAGAAATGAATAGCTGTAAAACAGGTTCACAAAAATAAAAGCGATCATGCCGCTCAGAAAAAAAGTATCGTTGATAAAGATCAATTGTACATCTCCCAGGAATGCCAGCATCAACCCGATATAAAAAATAAATTTCCCTGCGGGCCTGCCGATATTATTATCCTTAAGAATGATATGGAGAAGCAATAACGGAACCAGTAAAGGTTTGGTAACCGCTACATAGGGAAGATTAAAATGCTGGAACGTACAATGGATCAGTAATACGATCCAGAAGATGGTCAGGGTTCTTTTCTGTAAAAATGCTTCCATAATATCAGTTGTATGAAAATAACGGGTTTCTTTTACAATTCATACAGGTCTGATCATTTAAGTATTACCGGTTGGCCGCCCTCCTGCTGAAACCCATGACCAGGAGACACTGGGCCGCTCCATAAGTAAGCATCACGGCCAGGTCGAGATAGGTTTCATGGTAGGCAAACTTATTCAACGCGAGCAGGGCATCCGACAGTACAAACAAGGCGGCACCCGGAATAAAATAGCGGATGGCCAGCTGTTTTAATACAGGATGGTTATAGGTATTTGTGGCAAATACGGCCATACAGCAGATAATGACCATATATAAGATGATCGGCTCTCTAAAACTTCCCAGTGAGGCGCCCAGCGTACCCATGACCGCTCCAGAAACAAAAACCAATAGAAAAGCAGCTATCAATACTGCTGGGTTCTTTACAAAAGACAGGGTTTGCAGCTTCAGAAAATAGATACTGTTACAGATATGTGTGCCGATAAATGCGGCCATTCCCAATAAAAAGAACAGTTCCCCGGTTTGGGTAAGCAACAGATCGCCGAGAAAAGAGAAGAATAATCCTGCAAATGCCGGTAGATTCATATCCCGGCCCGCTTTTTCTGCAGAAGCATAAAGGTATAGTGCCAGTAAAGGGAGTAATAACAGCTTTGAAACCATTCTCAGCTCCGAAGATCCGTTGTAAATAAAGAAAAGATGGGCTGCCAGCACAACTGCAAAGAGCAGAATGCCGTTTTTTTTGATAAAATTCATGGCAATCGTTTTAGCAAATCGAAATACAATCTGCTGAAAGTTAAGCATTTGGAACGAAAAAAAGAATACCCGCGGCTGGCTTTACCCGTTCTGAGAACTTATTCTATTAAGAACAATTACTTTTGCGGCATGTCGTTGCAGGATAATGAGACTTTTTTGGCATACTGGGCAGAGAACAGGGAAAAGGAGAAAACCAGTTCCCGCCCCTTTATGATCGGCTTGTCTGCGGGTTTTGCCATCGGCATCAGCGTGATCGGAGTGATGGAAAGCGGTTGGTATGAGCGCGCCAATATGGAAGCCAATTCAAAACTGAACTACCTCGTATTGCTGCTGGCCATCTTATCTATCTCTTTTTTCATGGCATTTGTTTACCGGAAATTCAGGTGGGAAATGCAGGAACAAAGGTATCTGGAGTTATTAGCTGCCAAAAAAAATGCCCAAAACAAGGCAGAGATGCAGCCTTAATTGATAAAATAGAGTCTATTAAAAAAAATGTTCATGAGAAAATTATTGGTTTTAGTGTTGGTTCTTTCGTCGATGATCCTGAATTCATGTAAGAAAAACGATGTAAGCGGATGCCAGCCGGCTACCGTTGCTTCTGAGAAAGATGCCATGGTTGCTTATTGTACGGCTAACAGCATTACGTATACACAGGACCCCAGCGGGTTATTGTATCAGATCATCTTACCCGGTTCCGACCCTGCCCCAACTCTATCTTCCAATATATCAGTGGTTTATACCGGTAAATTGCTAAACGGAACCACATTTGATGCGACTGCCAACCCCATCACTCTGGCTTTATCCGGCGTGATCGATGGCTGGAAAATAGGCATCCCCCTGATCAAAAAAGGCGGGCGTATCAAACTGATCATTCCTTCGGCCCTGGCTTATAGCTGTACCGGAGCGGGAAGCAGTATTCCTCCAAATTCACCTATTTATTTTGATGTGACCCTTACGGACGTCAAATAGACCCTATTCGTTTACGCAAAAATGCCGGGACATGTTCCGGCATTTTTTGCGTAAAATCACCCCTCACAAACCTCATTTTTTCAACGTACCGGGAACCGGGGAAAACCCCTGAAAGGATAGTGGAAAACAATAAGTTGAGGCTAAATAACCAAACTCAGGCAGGGATAGCGTATTTCATTCCCATTCCCCTATCTTTGCCGCTCTAAAAAATAATAAACCGTTACTAATATGCAACTGAAAGGTTTAGTGCGATTTTTTGCGATTGCTTTGATACTTATCTGTGTCTATCAATTATCCTTTACCTGGTTCGTTAAGAGCCATGAAGGGGATATGGATAAAAAAGCCACAGAGTGGATGAAAAAGTTCCCAACTCCTGAAGCAAAATACGCGGGTAATAAAGAATTACAGGCTGCTTATGCAGACACCCTTGCCGACATCAAAAAAGAAAGGCTGAAGCGTTTACTGGACAGTACCAAAGACACGAAACTGGCTTTTGGTCTGACTACTTATCGTGATGCCAAAGAGAAAGAGCTGATGCTGGGTCTTGACCTGCAGGGTGGTATGAGTGTGACCATGGAAGTGGGCCTTGACGGCTTGCTGAAATCTCTGGCCAACTATACCAAAGACGCACAATTCAACAAAGCCCTTGACCAGGCAGTTGGAAGAAAAGCCAATAGTGGCGCAGACCTGATCACTTTATTCCGTGAGGAATTATTGAAAGTGAACCCATCTGCGAAACTCGCTCCTTTCTTTGCTGCACGCAGTAACGGTAAAGTGAAGTTTGATGCAAGTGACGAAGCAGTAGCCACTTACCTGAAAGACCAGGCCAATATCGCTTTCAATACTACCTACCGTATCCTGCGTACACGTATTGACCGTTTTGGTGTGGCTTCTCCCAATATCAACCCTGATCCTGCCAAAGGCATTATCAGTATTGAACTGGCAGGTGTTACCGATAAAGAAAGGGTACGTGCTTTCTTGCAGTCTACCGCCAACTTACAATTCTTCGAAGTCTATACTTTTGAAAGCAAGGAACTGCAGAACGGCATCATTGCTGCAGATAAAGCTGTTCAGGAATACCTGAATGGTGTTACCCCTGCTGATACCGCAAAGAAAGCGGAAGCTGCTGCAGATACTACTTCTGCTGTTGCCAAACTGAAAGCGAAAGTAACGGCTGCTGCCGGTTCTAAAGCTGCAGATACTGCAAAAACGGCTACCATTTCAAATCTTTCAGGCAACACTGCTAAAGGTGCTGCCAAAGTGGATTCTGCCAAGATCAAAGCTAACCAGAACCCATTGGCAAGATTGATCCAGTTTACACAACCTTACCAGGGAGCAGACGGCAAAGCTGTTTATCCGGCTGCTGTTGGTTATATCCCTTCAAAAGATACCGGTACCCTGAATGATTACCTGCGTATGGATTTTGTGAAGAACAAATTCCCTGCTAACCTGGTATTCATGTATGGTAAGGCAGAACTGAACGATCCTAAGCTGAAAGATATCCTGATGTTGTATGCCATCAAAACGCTCGACAATGGTCAGGCTGAATTAGGTGGTGAAGGCATCAGCGCTTCTCAGGATTATGATGAGCGTGGACGTATCGCCATCAAAATGAATATGGACAAAGTGGGTACCAATATCTGGGCTAAGATGACTGCACGTAATGTAGGCAAGCCTGTAGCTGTTGTACTGGATAACTTTGTTTACTCCGCTCCTAACGTTAACGAACCGATCACTACCGGTAACTCTCAGATCGCCGGAAGTTATACTTTAAAAGAAGCACAGGACCTTGCAGAGATCCTCGAAAGCGGTAAACTGCCTGCGCCTGCTAAAATCGTACAGGAACAACAGGTGGGACCCACCCTTGGTAAAGCTTCTGTAACAGGTGGTGCCATGTCATTCCTGATCGCATTCGTTGTGATCTTCGCTTTAATGCTGTTATACTTTAACACAGGTGGATGGGTAGCGAATATCGCCCTGATCCTTAACCTTCTCTTTACTATTGGTATCCTTAGTGCATTGGGCTTTACGCTCACGGCTCCGGGTATTGCCGGTTTGGTATTGACCGTAGGTTTGGCTGTGGATACTAACGTAATCATCTTCGAACGTATCAAAGAAGAGCTGACCAAAGGAAAGAGCTACCAGAATGCGGTTAATGACGGATACAAACGTTCACTGTCGCCTGTATTGGATGCACACGTTACTACCCTCTTGACTGCCATCATTCTTGCTTACTTTGGATTAGGTCCTGTGTTAGGTTTTGCGACCACACAGATCATCGGTATCTTATTATCCCTGTTCTGCGGTATCCTTGTTTCAAGGTTGATCACAGACTGGTACATGAACAAGAACCGTCACTTTGAATACTTTACCGGTATCTCTAAAAAGATCTTCAAACACGCTTCTTTCAAATTCATTGAATACAGAAAGTATGCATACATGTTATCTGCGGTGATCCTCATTGCCGGTATCAGTACTTATTTCAATGGCTTTGATGAAGGGGTTGAATTCTCAGGTGGACGTAGCTATACCGTTAAGTTTGATAAAGCGGTTAGTCCTGATGAGATCCGCGACGAGCTGAAAAAAGAATTCGGTGAAGCAGTGATCATTAAGACCGTGGACGTTAAGAACCAGGTGAACATCACCACTTCTTATAAGATCCATGAAACCGGTACCAATGTGGATTCATTGGTTGAACAGAAACTGTTTGCCGGCCTGAAGAACCACCTGCCACAGAATATCAACTTTATTGATTTCGAGAAGAATTATAAACAGAGTTCACAGACCGTATTACCTACTATCTCTGATGACCTGAAAACGGGTGCACAGAAAGCGACCATCATTGCGATGATCATTATCTGTCTGTATATCTTTATCCGTTTCCGCGACTGGAGGTATTCATTGGGTACGATCGTTTCTTTGTTGCACGATGTATTGGTAACCCTGATCGTATTCAGTTATGCCCGTAAGATCGTTCCGTTCCCGTTAGAGATCGACCAGCATTTTATTGCGGCGGTATTGACGGTGATCGGTTTCTCCATGAACGATACGGTGATCGTGTATGACAGGATCCGTGAAGACAGCGGATTGATGAAAGGTTCTGACAATGGCATGGTGATCAACCGTGCGATCAATGAGACCCTGAGCCGTACCATCATGACCTCTTTAACGGTGTTCCTTACCATCCTTATCCTCTTCATCTTTGGGGGTGAAGTGACCAGAGGTTTTGCCTTTGCGATGTTGATCGGGGTGATCACCGGTACCTACTCTTCTATCTTTGTAGCGGCACCGATATTGGTGGATTTTGCAAAGAACAGGGCATTGGGTAAGAAAGAGCCTAAGAAATAAAAAACAGAAATCCTTTTATAAAAGCCCGCAATCAAATGCGGGCTTTTTTTTGGCCGGTACGCTAAAGCGGGGCGAATGATAAAAAAAGGATTACAAAACCAACTTCTATAAAATCGCAACCATGTTGAATTAAAAGCAAATAAAAAATGTTGCTTTAACAATTTTTATCAAATTGCAGAAACTAATTTTACAGCGTTGTTCTGTGCGATATATCTCTAAACATATAGCCCGTTGTATAACCCTGCTGGTAGCTTTACAGTTACTCAACCTGAGTATCTATGCTCAGGATTTTAAGCCTATCTATAATGAAGCCGGTTCTGATGAGACCAATATTACAGAAACGGTTGTGGAATATATAGTGGAAGTCGTGTTGGGGCATACCAATGCGATTCCTGAGCAGGGGCAACACCACAAGGACCTTCATTTCCACAAACATATTTCCTTTAAAGCGATCAATTTTACGAGGCCCGATATGCTATCCGCCTCTCAATTGAATATGGCAAAATTGCCGGTACTTCTTCATGAGTCATTTGAAGATTGTTATTTCCAGGAGATCAATCCTCAGCCACCCAATGCTTAGTTCCCAACTTTAGTTTACAGATAGTATTGTGTACGTAATGCATAGGCATGCCGTTTACAGTCCCTTTCATTCTCTCTAAAGCAATTATTATGGTTACTCAAAAAAAATACAGGCAACTGCCTGTGTTACTGCTTTGCCTGTGCATGGCAGGGATCTTTTGTGCAGCAAACACTTATGCACAGAACACAAAAGACACACTACGGATCAATTTACCCGATGCAGAAAAAATATTCATGGAGAAGAATTTATCTCTTCTGGCAACTAAATACAATATCGATATCAATAAGGCCCTTACCGAACAGGCAAAGCTTTGGGACAATCCAGTATTGGTAACCGATCAGAACATATATGCAGGCCATGCATTTTTTGCACATGGTAAAGACGCAAATGGACAACCTACGGGCCAGTACTTCATTCAGGTGCAGCAGCTGATCAAAACAGCAGGTAAGCGCAGTAAATGGGTGGCCATGGCCGAAACTAATACCAAACTGAGTGAGCTCCAGTTCAATGAAGTGATGCGCAACCTGAAATACCAGTTACGCACCGATTATTATACCATTGCCAGGCTCAGAGCTGTACACGAATTGTATACAAGTGAATTATCAACCTTGCAATTTCTGCTGGCAGGCATGGATACACAATTAAAAGCGGGCAATATTGCACAGAAGGATTTTCTCCGGATCCGTGCCCTTATCTATTCGATGGAGCAGGATGCTGCAGATAATGACCGTCAACTGGCGGATGCAGAAACAGATCTGAAAACATTACTGCAATTGAACAGTAATACATTTATCTCCCCTGCCGGTAAAGAGGCGCAACCATCAAACCGGGATGATCTCAGGTTAGCAGATCTCCTTTCAACTGCCAAACAACATAACAGTGGCTACCTGTTACAGCAGGCACAACTTCTGTACCAGCGGCAAAACCTGGGTTATCAGAAAGCATTGAAATCGCCCGACCTCACAATTGGGCCGGAGTATGACCATAACAGTAACTATGCCCCACATTATGTTGGTTTGAGCATCTCCCTTCCTTTACCGGTGTTTAATAAAAACCAGGGAAATATCAAAGCCGCACAGTTCTCCGTAAAACAGCAGGAGTTAAATGTGAGTGAAGCGGAATTGGAATTGAGCAATGCCGTGCAGAATGCCATGAATAAGCTCATACTTACCAACCAACTCAGCAGCAGGCCACAGCAGGATTTTTTTGTGGGTTATGAAACCTTATTCAGGAATATCACAGACAGCTATCGCCAAAGGCAGATCAGCCTGATTGAATTCATCGATTCATTTGATGCCTACCGCGATACAAGGCTCCAATGGCTGCAACAGCAATACAATCTGCAAATGGCTAAAGAAGAGCTGAATTACCAGGCCGGAACAGATGTTGTCAATTAATCATTCACGCATACAAGAAATATAAAGAAGATGAAAACGAAACAATTCTACACAACCACTTTGGTTGCTTTCAGCATAGTTGCTTTAGCAAGCTCCTGTAAACAGAATATCCCTGTTCAACCAAAAGAGCAAAAGATCTGCATAAGCGATTCTATGCAGAAAATGATTGCATTGGATACTGCTAAGATCGCCAATATTCATGATGAACTGTCCTTATCCGGAGAGGTAAGTTTTGATGCCAATAAGGTGATCAAGGTCTACCCTTTCAGCAGCGGCCAGGTACTGGAAGCGAAAGCCACACTGGGAGACAGGGTAACAAAAGGGCAGGTATTGGCCATCATCAAAAGTGCAGATATCGCAGGTAATTACAGTGACCTCAGATCGGCAGGTTCTGATATTGCGATTGCCAAAAGAGAACTGGAAAATACAAAGCTGTTATATGAGAAAGGTATCAGCAGCGAAAAAGAACTCTCGATCGCAAAAGAAAATTATGAGAAAGCCCTGACCATCAGTAATAAAATGAATGATATCATTAAGATCAATGGAGGTGGTCATACGAATGCCAATGGCAGTTATATGATCACAGCGCCTGCCAGTGGTTTTATTGTAGAGAAGAATATTACGGCGGGAAGTTTTATCCGGAACGACAATACCAACAGCCTGTTTACCATTTCTGATCTTTCCAATGTATGGATCTGGGCCAATGTGTTTGAAGCAGATATTCCCAAAGTGAAAGAAGGATATGAAGCCAGGATCACCACCCTCGCCTATCCTGATAAAGTTTTTACAGCCCGAATAGACAAGATCAGTGAAGTATTGGATCCGCAGAACAAAGTGATGCGTGTACGCATGAACCTGCCCAACAATAATTATCAGTTAAAACCGGAGATGTTTACCAATGTGATCATCACCAACCAGGAAACAAACAAAGCAGTAAGTATTCCTTCCGAAGCTGTGGTCTTTGATAACAGCAGGAAGTTTGTGGTCCTGTACCATGATAAATGTAACCTGGAGATCAAAGAAGTGACTTTATTAAAAAGCGTTGGTAAAACCACGTATGTGCAGAGTGGCCTGTCCGTTGGTGATGTGGTAGTGAGCAGGAACCAGCTTCTTTTATACAGGGCCCTTACTGACAAATAGGCCTTACGCAACAACCGTTTCATTAAAACACACAATCTATTGCTATGAATAAGTTCATTAAAAATATTATCCATTTTTCATTACGGCATCGGTACCTGGTATTCTTTTTTACAGGCATACTGGTGGTACTGGGTATCTGGAGTTATAAGGAAACGCCGATCGAGACGTTTCCGGATGTGACCAATACACAGATCATCATCATTACCCAATGGCCCGGGCGAAGTGCTGAGGAAGTAGAAAAATTCATCACGATCCCTTTAGAGACGGTGTTGAATTCGGTTCAGAAAAAATCAAACCTCCGAACAACTTCTTCATTCGGGTTATCGTATATACGCCTCATTTTTGATGATGATGTGGATGATGCATTTGCCCGCCAACAGGTAATGAGCCGTTTGGGTGGCGCAGATCTGCCCGATGGTGTGAAACCGGATGTGCAGCCACCGTACGGCCCTACCGGCGAGATCTTCCGGTATACATTGAAGAGTAAGATCTCAGATATCCGCCAGCTCACCACCATTCAGAACTGGGTGCTGGACAGACAATTTAAATCGGTTCCCGGCGTAGCGGACGTAAACAGTTTTGGCGGGGAAGAAAAGACTTTTGAGATCAGTGTGAATCCCAACCTGTTAACCAAGTATAATCTCTCGTCCATTGATGTATATAACGCCGTTGCTAAAAGCAATATCAATGTAGGCGGTGATGTGATCAACAAGAATGGCCAGAGCTATGTGGTAAGGGGAATCGGTCTATTGAACGATATCGATGACATTAATAATGTAATCGTAACAAGAATTGACAATGTACCGATCCTTGTACGCAATGTGGCTACTGTGGTGGAAAGCAGCAAACCCAAATTAGGACAGGTAGCCAGGAACAAAGAACAGAACCAGATCGAAGGGATCATTGTAATGCGCAAGGGCGAAAATCCGGCTGATGTATTGGAGAAGATCCGTGAGAAAGTAAA
This sequence comes from uncultured Chitinophagaceae bacterium, assembly GCA_966076165.1. Lineage (GTDB taxonomy): Bacteria > Bacteroidota > Bacteroidia > Chitinophagales > Chitinophagaceae > Sediminibacterium. Next base: position 6,868 of record CBHRAM010000010.1, on the reverse strand, counting down.
GGAATTGAATACAAGCATTCTTCCGAAAGATGTGAAGATCGATACCTTCTATGATCGCACCAACCTCATCGATTTCTGTACAGAGACCGTGATCCATAATTTACTGGAAGGAATTATCCTTGTTACCTGCATTGTGTTACTGTTCATGGCCGATTGGCGTACCACAGTAACGGTAAGCATTGTGATCCCGCTGGCCTTGCTGTTTGCTTTTGTCTGCATGCGGTTAAAAGGAATGACGGCCAACCTCCTGAGTATGGGTGCTGTTGACTTCGGGATCATCATAGATGGAGCCGTAGTAATGGTGGAAGGGTTGTTTGTTGCGCTCGACAGCAAGGCAAAAGAAGTGGGAATGGATAAGTTCAACAAACTGGCCAAACTGGGATTATTCAAAACCAAGGGAACAGAAATGGGTAAAGCCATTTTCTTTTCCAAACTGATCATCATCACCTGTCTCATACCCATATTCGCTTTCCAGAAAGTAGAAGGAAAGATGTTCTCTCCCCTTGCCTATACATTGGGATTTGCATTATTGGGGGCACTGATCTTCACCTTAACATTGGTACCTGCTTTATCAAGTATCCTGTTAAGAAAGAATGTGCGTGAAAAGCATAATCCAGTTGTGATCTTCTTTGAGAAAGGAATCGGAAAGATGTTAGGTTTTGTGTACAGTCACCAGAAAAAAAGCGTGATCGTGGCAGTGGCAATTATGTTCCTCAGTTTTTTCTCCGCAAAATTCCTTGGTACAGAATTCCTGCCGCAATTAAATGAAGGCGCTTTATGGGTTACGGCAGAATTACCGATGAGTGTATCATTGGATGAAGCCAATACCCTCTCCGCCAAAATGGTGGATGTTTTACAAAGTTTTCCCGAAGTAAAACAAACCTTAACACAGGTAGGCCGCACCAATGACGGAACCGATCCGAAAGGGTTCTTTAATGTGCAGATCCAGGTAGACCTAAGGCCGGCGAAAGAATGGAAGCGAAAAGGAACGGTTGACGACCTTATTGCAGACATGGATAAACAACTGAGTAAATTTCCCGGGATCGTTTACAATTATTCTCAACCGATACGCGATAATGTGGCAGAAGCGGTAGCCGGTGTACCGGCTTCTCTTGCTGTGAAAATATTCGGCCCAGATTTTACCGTGCTGGATAAAGCATCGCGGGAAGTGATGGCACAATTAAAAACAGTGAACGGTGTGGAAGACCTGGGTATCCTGAAAAATCTTGGCCAGCCCGAATTCAGAATTGAACTGGACCAGCGCAAAATGGCTTTTTACGGTGTCAATACAGCTGATGCACAAAGTGTGATTGAAATGGCCATCGGTGGGAAAGCGGCCACCCAGTTATATGAGGGTGAAAGAAAGTTTGATATCCGTATCCGCTACCAGGAAGGTTTTCGTGATGACCAGGATAAGATTGAGAACCTGATGGTACCGGCCAATGATGGGGCCAAAGTGCCGTTGAAAAATATTGCTGATATCAAAACCCTTACCGGACCGGCTTTTATCTATCGGGATAATAATATGCGGTATATCGCTGTCAAATTCTCTATCCGCGGCCGCGATCTGGGTAGCACGATCAAAGAAGCCCAGGCAAAAGTGGCTGCCAACGTGATCATTCCGGAAGGATATAAAACGACCTGGAATGGCGAGTTTGAGAACCAGATCCGTGCTTCGCAAACCCTGGCAAGAGTGGTTCCTGTGTGCCTGCTGGTCATCTTTCTGATCCTCTTCATCACTTTTGGCAATGTGAAAGATGCGGTACTAACCATCCTGAACGTACCCTTTGCGCTGATAGGTGGTATCCTCGCCCTGCATGTTACCGGCATCAACTTCAGTATCAGCGCCGGTATCGGCTTTATTGCCCTGTTTGGTGTCTGCATTCAGAATGGGGTGATCCTGATCTCGGTATTCAGAAAGAACCTGGAGGAAAAAATGGGCCTGGATGATGCCATAAAACTCGGTGTGATCTCAAGGGTCAGGCCGGTTGTTATGACCGCCCTGATGGCAGCCATCGGGCTATTACCTGCAGCTATCAGCACAGGGATCGGTTCCGAAACACAAAAACCATTGGCTATCGTGGTTATCGGCGGATTGGTCACATCCACCATCCTCACCTTATTGATACTACCGGTTATTTACGCATTGGTGTATAAACTCATTCACAAACGTGAAAACAGAAAATTACTGAAGAAAACAGGCATTCTCCGTTAAAAGCCAAATTATAAGGGTAGCAATATGCTCAGAACAACCGCTATCCGGCCCGTCCATTCCTGGACGGGTTTTTTGTTGTTAAAAGGTTAAAGGATTTTAATGTTTTATTTAAAATTACCAACCCCTTTATTCAGTAGTTTTGCAGTTCTGAGCATGAAAACCATTTATACGATACTGCATAAATGCCTGTTGATTATTTTAGCTATTCAGTTATTGAATCTGAGCTTTAATAACCTCAACAACTTCTTTTCGGGCCAGCCTGAGACAACGATATCTTACCATAACCAGATTGATAGCGCTTTTGAATACGTAACCGAGCATTTATTGGGTTGGGACAATTATGTACCGGAGAATAAATCGCGTACCGACCACCAGGCTAACCACCTCCACAAAGTAGGAAGCATTTGTTTATATGTTCCCTATGCTCCTGTTGAAATTGTAAGGGATGAATTTGCCCCTGCACAAAACTACCCGGTTGCCATTTTCAGTACCACGAAAGGGTTTGAAATGGAAGTAAATCCGCCTCCGCCCAAAGCATAGTCCTTCTACCACTCTTTGAGGCATTTTACTGCCGTTTCTATTTATTGATTTCAAATTATTTTGATGCAGCGTATGTTTAGTTGTGTATCCAAACGATCCATGTTTATTTTCTGTGCTATCATATTTTTTAGCGCTTCCTCCCCTGTTTTTTCCCAAAAAAATGATCCGGATACTTTGCGGCTGGGTTTACAGGATATGGAGAAACGTTTTCTCGACAGTAACCTGGTGCTCCTGGCGGGCCATTACAATGTTGATGCGCAAAAAGCATTGATACAACAGGCCAGATTATGGGATAACCCTGTGTTAAACACCGATCAGGTGATCGCAGCCAATGGTAAATTCTTTCCCTATGGAAAAAATGCGGACGGTTCTTTCAGCGGGCAGTATTATATACAGGTACAACAGCTGATCAAAACAGCCGGCAAACGTTCTAAACTGGTAGACCTCGCCACCACCAATACCAAACTGAGTGAACTGCAGTTACAGGACGTACTGCGTAACCTGCGGTATCAATTGCGGATTGATTATTATACCGTCATCCAACAGTTGGATACACGGGCAATTTATATTGAACAGCTGGCACAGCTGAATAAACTGCTTAGCGGTATGAATGCCCAGCTAACTGCCGGCAATATTGCCCAGAAGGATTATCTGCGCATACAGGCACTGCTGATCTCGCTGGAACAGGATATGACCGAACTCAATAAAGCTATTGCGGATAACCAGGCAGAACTCAAAACTTTATTACAGATAAAAGATAACAGTTTTATCAAACCCATACAGGTTGCTGACGGATCGATGACCACACTGGTAGATACAGATCTCCTGTTTGAAACAGGTAAAAAGAATAACCCCGCCTATCTGCTGCAACAGACACAAACCCTTTTTCAACAGCAGAACCTATCCTACCAGAAAGCATTACGCGTTCCGGATATTACACTCGGGCCCAATTTCGACCGTAACTCAAGTTTTGCACCCAATTATGTTGGATTGGGTATTTCATTGCCCCTGCCGCTGCTGAATAAGAACCAGGGCAATATCAAATCGGCTGAGTTTGGCGTGAAGCAGCAACAGGCCTTAGTGTTAAATGCTGAAACAGAACTGAGAAACAATATCGTCAATGCCTACTATAAATGGTTACTCTCTGTAAAACAGAATAGTACCACACAGAATACTTTTTATACAAAATACCAGGCCATGTACCAGAATATCTTAACCAGTTACCAGCAAAGACAGATCAACCTGCTGGAATTCCTGGATTTCTTTAACGACTATACACAATCGCAGCAAAGGTTGGTACAGCAACACCTGGGACTACAACTGGCCAAAGAAGAATTGAATTATCACACGGGTACCGATATCATCAAATAACATTATTCAAACAGATACAATGAAATATTCAGCATTCTATATTACCGCACTCAGCCTGGCTATGATGGTTTCCTGCAAACAGGAACCTAAAAAAGACGATACACCCCAACCTGTTTGTGTAAGTGATTCTATGAGTTCGAGGATCCGCCTGGATACGGCTATGATCAGTAATATCAATAACCAGTTACAGCTTTCGGGTGAAGTGGGTTTTAATGAGAATAAAGTGGTGAAAGTATTCCCGTTCAGCAGCGGGCAGGTAACAGAAGTAAAAGTATCCCTTGGCGACCGGGTGAGTGCCGGCCAGGTATTGGCCGTGATCAAAAGTGCTGATATCGCAGGTAATTACAGCGATTTAAAAACAACCGGTTCCGATATAGCGATTGCTAAAAGGCAGATGGAGAATACCAAACTCCTCTTTGAAAAAGGCATCAGCAGTGAGAAAGAATATGAAGAAGCAAAGGAGAATTACCAGAAAGCTTTAACCGCCAATCAAAAGATCACCGACGCACTTCGGATCAATGGGGGCGGCAATACCAATGCCAGTGGCGTGTACACGGTAAAAGCCCCTATCAGCGGGTATATTGTTGAGAAGAAAGCCAATGCCGGAAATTTTATCCGGAATGATAATGCAGATAACCTCTTTACGATCTCGGACCTGAAAGATGTTTGGGTTTGGGCCAATGTATTTGAAACAGATATTGCCAGGATCCATGAAGGATATTCTGCCCAGGTAAAAACACTGGCTTATCCCGATAAAATATTCAAAGGAAAAGTTGATAAGATCAGTGAAGTGTTAAGCCCGGATAATAAGGTCATGCGTATCCGCATCAATCTCCCTAACGACGGTTTATTGCTGAAACCCGAAATGTTTACCAATGTATTGATCGAAAATACCGAGAATGTAAAAGCAGTAAGCATTCCACAGGATGCGATGGTGTTTGAAGGGGGCAAGAACTATGTGGTGATCTATAAGAGTAAGTGCGACCTGAAACTGCAGGAAGTAAGGATCCTGAAGACAGAAAACAATAGGGCGTATATCAGCAGCGGACTGAATGCAGGAGATATCATCATTTCGAGAAACCAGGTATTGTTCTACAATGCCATTCTCGAAAATCAATAACGGTATCCTATTCAGTCAACCTAATGTAACCATCCATGAATAAGTTCATAAAAAATATTATCTATTTCTCCTTACGCCACCGCTACCTGGTCTTTTTCTTTACAGCGATCATGGTAGTGATCGGCGTGATCAGCTATAAGAATACCCCTATCGAAACCTTTCCCGATGTAACCAATACCCAGGTGGTGATCATTGCCCAATGGCCGGGAAGAAGTGCGGAGGAAGTAGAAAAATTTGTCACCATTCCATTGGAGACCGTTCTGAATTCTGTTCAGAAAAAATCAAACCTAAGAACCACTTCTGCATTCGGCTTAAGTTATATCCGCATCATTTTTGATGATGATGTGGATGATGCATTTGCCCGCCAGCAGGTATTGAGCCGTTTAGGTGGTGCAGACCTGCCCGACGGTGTGAAGCCGGATGTACAGCCACCTTATGGTCCAACCGGAGAGATCTACCGTTATACCTTAAAGAGTGCCACCCGGTCTATCCGCGACCTGACCACGATTCAGAACTGGATACTCGACAGGCAATTCAAATCCGTTGCCGGTGTTGCGGATGTGAACAGTTTTGGCGGTGAAGAAAAAGTATTTGAGCTGAGTGTAAACCCGAACCTGCTGAGTAAATACAATCTGAGTTCACTCGACGTATATAATGCAGTAGGTAAAAGTAATGTGAATGTAGGTGGCGATGTGATCGAAAGAAACGGCCAGTCATTTGTGGTACGCGGTATTGGATTGTTAAATGATATCAACGATATCAATAACATCATCATCACCAAGATCAATGGCTTGCCCATATTGGTAAAGAATGTAGCCGAAGTAAAAGAAGCGGGTAAACCCAGGTTAGGACAGGTGGCCCGCGATAAACATACCGATGTGCTCGAAGGGATCATCGTAATGCGTAAGGGAGAAAATCCCGCGATCGTGCTCGATAATATCCGGGCAAAGATCAAAGACCTGAATGAGAATGTATTACCTCGTGATACAAAGATTGATACTTTCTATGATCGTACCAACCTGATGGACTACTGTACAGAAACGGTGATCCATAATTTAATTGAAGGGATCATCCTGGTTACTGCCATCGTATTATTATTTATGGCAGATTGGCGTACAACCGTGATCGTGAGTATCATTATTCCGATGGCCTTATTATTTGCCTTTATCTGTATGCGCATTAAAGGTATGAGCGCAAACCTGCTCAGCATGGGTGCTGTGGATTTTGGGATCATCATCGACGGTGCCGTGGTAATGGTGGAAGGTCTGTTTGTGGCACTGGATAAACGCGCCCGGGAAGTGGGTATGGAAAAATTCAACAAACTTGCTAAACTCGGCCTGTTCAAAAATGTAGGCAGTGAAATGGGGAAAGCCATCTTCTTTTCAAAACTCATCATCATTACCTGTCTCATCCCCATCTTCGCTTTCCAGAAAGTAGAAGGAAAAATGTTCTCTCCCCTCGCCTACACACTGGGCTTTGCCTTATTGGGTGCTTTGATCTTTACGTTAACACTGGTGCCCGCATTATCCAGTATCCTGTTAAGAAAAAATGTAAGGGAGAAACACAATCCTATCGTACTGTTTTTTGAAGGAATGATCTCGCGTTCTTATAAAGTAATTGCC